>JANXZS010000107.1 GCA_025355385.1 Acidobacteriaceae bacterium
CCGAAACTCCATTCGCCCCAGAGGGCGTTTGCACGGAGTGTGTTCCATCGAAAACCACAGGAGCTAATTGCCGCATGATCGCCAGCGACCGCATATCAACCACAAGATTGTTGTATCCAAAGCTGCTCCCCCGCTCGGTCAGGAAGACTCGTTGGTTGGAAGAGGCAATCTTTTCCACCGTGTATTTCATGTCCCAGGGCGCTACAAACTGTCCCTTCTTAACATTGACGGCTCTTCCCGTCGCCGCGGCGGCAACCAGAAGATCAGTTTGACGGCATAAGAATGCTGGAATCTGCAGCACGTCCACTGCTTCGGCCACTGCTGCGCAATCTGCTGCCTGATGTACGTCTGTCAGTACCGGCAGGCCGGTCGCTTCGGCCAGGGATCGAAGGATGCGACAGCCTTCTTTGAGCCCCGGCCCGCGAAAACTGTGCAGGGAGGTGCGGTTGGCCTTGTCGTAAGAGGCCTTGAAGATATACGGAATCCCGAGGTCCGACGTGATTCGCTGAATTGCGTCGGCCATGGTGCGCACGTGGCTTTCACTCTCAATCACGCAGGGGCCAGCGATCAAGAACAACTTCTCCCCGCCTACGCGGACCGATCCTATATCAAAATTGCTCATCTTCAAGATTGAAACACAGACGAAGATATCTGGCCGCTGTAGATAGATTCATCCCATGGCTCGCGAGCTTCGGCGGGTTGCGATGGCGCGTCATCTGCTCTCTGGCCGCGGTCTCAATCGGACCTGCTGGAGGGGCAAATGCTACTCTCACTCTCCCGCCCTTCCTGCAGACAGCGCCATCCTAGCAGACGCGCATCAGCCAACACTGCTGATTACCGGTTGATCTCTGCCGCAATTTGTGACGGAACCATTGCTGCGGCGCGCTTATCGCGATTGCGGTACGAAGCTTGGATGAAGGAGTGGAAAAGGGGATGGGGCTCCAGCGGCTTCGATTTGAACTCCGGATGGAATTGGCAGCCAAGGAAGAAGGGATGCCCAGGAAGTTCAACGATCTCCACGTAGGTCGCATCGGGAGTGGTGCCGGTGATGCGCAATCCCGCCCCGGTCAAAAGTGCTTCATAATCACGATTGAATTCGTAACGGTGACGGTGGCGTTCACTGATTGTGGTTGTTCCGTAGGCTGCGGAAGCAATGGAGTCGGGTTTGAGCACGCACTGCCAGGCACCCAGGCGCATCGTTCCGCCCATCTCTTCGACGCCGATCAGCTCGCGCAACTTGTAGATGACGCGATCCGAGGTTGCCGGATCGAACTCGCTCGAATTAGCGCCCTCTAGTCCGCAGACATTCCGTGCAAATTCAATACACGCAGTCTGCATCCCCAGGCAGATACCGAAGTATGGGACGCGCATTTCGCGGGCAAAGCGAATCGCGTTCAGCATGCCCTCGATACCGCGTTTGCCGAAGCCTCCCGGCACGAGAATGCCGTCGAACCCCTCCAACTGCGATTGGTAGGAGCGATCGCCGAGAAACTTGCTTTCCAGGCCTTCCGCCTCAATCCAGGTAATCTGTAACTTCAGATTTTCGGCCATCGCTCCGTGGATCAGGGCTTCCTTCAGCGACTTGTAGCTGTCCTCATACTCCACGTACTTGCCAACGATGGCGATGGAAACTTCGTCCCTGGGGTGGTAGCAGCGTTCGAGCAGCTCTCTCCACTCCGCCAGATTGGCTTCCTTCGCCTCGATATGCAGGTAACGGAGCACGAGCGAATCGACACCCTCCTGCGCAAACATCAGGGGACACTCGTAGATCGAGGGAACATCCCGGGCAGTGATGACAGCCTTCTCTTCAAGATTGCAGAACAGGGCGATCTTGCTCTTGATGTCGTTGGACAGGAAGCGGTCAGTGCGGCAAAGCAGAATGTCGGGCTGGATGCCGATCGAAAGCATCTCCTTGACGGAGTGCTGCGTTGGCTTGGTCTTCAACTCTTGCGCCGCGGCGATCCATGGCACCAGCGTTACGTGCACAAAGACGGTATTTTCGCGGCCCAATTCCTGGCGCATCTGGCGGATGGCCTCGAGAAACGGCAAAGACTCAATATCGCCAACCGTGCCGCCGATCTCGATGATAGTCACATCCTGACCCATCGCCGCGACCTTTTTCATCGCGTTCTTGATCTCGTTGGTCACGTGCGGAATCACCTGCACCGTCTTGCCGAGGTAGTCTCCGCGGCGCTCCTTGGTGATAATCTGCTCATAAATGCGGCCCGTCGTCAGATTGTTGTCGCGCGTCAGGCGGGCATGGGTGAAGCGCTCATAGTGACCCAGATCCAGATCGGTCTCAGCGCCGTCATCGGTAACAAACACTTCTCCGTGCTGGAAGGGCGACATCGTCCCAGGATCGACATTAAGGTAGGGGTCAAACTTCATCAGGTTGACCTTCAGACCGCGGCTCTCAAGCAGGCAGCCAATAGAAGCTGCAGCCAGGCCCTTACCAAGACTGGACACAACTCCGCCCGTCACAAAGATGTACTTTGCCGACATTCCTGCTTCACCTTATTTTGAATGGTTTGATTGGCGTACCAGATGGGCACAGTCAAGTATCGCAGGAAGTGAAAACGATTGGAAGCGAAGAATAAATTGTGGGGACCGCCGGGCCGCCCAGATTCACCGCAAGCGCTGGCGGTACGCTGCCAACCGGCGGCATGTCGGAGCGGTGTCATTCTACCGCCCAGCGCGGCTGCCGAAGTTATGCAATCCGATCTTGCATTTGATTGAACCGGTCTGAGCCAAATCCGCACCCAAGGGCATGGCCGGGGTTTCGGGCACGAATTTGGACCTGTCCGAGATGGCGACTACGCGGACAGGTGAATTGAAACTTATGGCAGAGACGGGTCAAGGCAGTTCATAGAGGCTCAGCCTATTCGGATTCCCAACAGCAAAGTATCGACCATCCGGGGAAAATGCACTCCATGACTGACGTTCCGGTAAATCACTGATAGAGATTGACGCCAGTGGCACTGCGGACTTTGCTTCATAAACGTAGAAGCGCTCATAAATGAGTGAGGAGGGATCGCCCCTCCCATAGCTGGTTTGCAGAGCAAACCGTATACCGCCTTGGTTGACGCCCGCGAATGTATTGCTACGTCAAAGGTTCTTCCCGTGGCGACGACTTCCCCTTCGTTGTTTAGTATGCGTATCCCGTCGCATCCGCTGGACAGAATTCGATCCGATGCAAGGAACTGAGCGAGGCCGCCGCATCTGCTGTGAATGATTAGCTTGCTGCCCTTCGCATCCGTTCGAGTGATGAACGCGCGATCGTTGGGGTATTCCTTGGACCAATTGTGAATGTCGTTCAGCATCGCATTCGAGCTGATCGAAGTCGGCACTACCTCCGACATCGTCAGTATTGGCTTGAAGTCGCTGGCATTCAATAAAGTCGTGCCAGAGAGTTTTTTCGAAGCGAGCGTAGTGCCGTCTGGGGAGATGGTATCTACACCGTCACGACTAACGGGAAACGGTGCACCTACTGGTTCCAGGTCCGGATTGAGCAGCTGCAATTGGCTACTCGCCAGAACGACGTGGCCATCGCTGGTTGCGAGCAGGACGGGCATAGAGCCCCACCGCCTAATCAACTCCATCTGCTTCTTCACCGCTCCAGTGGCTCGATCCAGAGAGACAACCCTGTACCGCGACATCGGCTCTTTGCCCTGGTAAGGTGCATTCCCTGCTTCGTAGACCACCACAATACGGTCACCCGCGAAAACTAGCTGACGGATGGCATTAAACTCCGACCCCGTATTCATAGCCTGCCATGTTCCTTCTTGAAGAACGACTGACCAGACCTTTCGCGGCTCGGATGGAAGCCTTTGCGCGAAAGCCAACTGACCAACTAACGGAGCGAAGAGGAGGAACAGTGCAGCCCATTGAACTGCAATTGCGGCCCCCATGGCAGAAGCTTGCGAGTCGAAGCCAGTCTTTCAGCGACGAGAAGGCATACGGCACCCACAACGGCCCAGCGCATGCCGATTTCGCCATTGGATTGAGATAGAAACCAGAAGAAGCAAGCAAGCAGCAGGAATGAAGCAAAGAAACCCCATTGCCAAGACAGCCGTCTAGCCCCAAGAGCAAATCTCACTGCGAAGACGATTGGAAATACCCAAAGCAAAACGATTCCAACGAGAGCAAGGCGATCCACCAGACGCAGAAGCAAAGGTGGCGCGGCATTCAGATGCAAGCCTGAAGCCAGCGCAAAGGCGTCCTTCGCCTCCAGCGGTGAAAACAGCAGACATATACCGACAGCCAGCGTGTCTACGACCACTGTGAGAACCACCAGCAACCACTTCCAGAACGTTCGCCAAATTGCTTTCATTCGCCAGAAGCATATATCCCTTTGTGATCTATCATATGACTTCACTTATCCGAGATACGGGCTTCTCGTACATTTGGCCCGGTCGAGATACCGCTCCTGCTTGAACTGAGTGATGAGAAGAAAGCCCACACACCTTCGGCGTGGATGATCTTGCGACACCGGCATTGATCAATTCTGCAGAGCAGCAGCAGCGGCAGCAGAACGCTGCACTCGGTGGCGGCCTGGGATAGTCCACGGTAATCGGAAAATGCTCTAGAAGTTCAGCGTGAGAGCCGCGCCATAGGCACGCGACGGAACAAAATGGGTTCCGCTGAAGGTTGATAGAAAGTTATACAAAGCCACCTTATTGGTTAGGTTGGTAACCGTAAAGCTCAGATTTGTCTTGTATTTGTCGCGATGGAAGACGTTGTCCCAGCCAGTCGCCATGTCGACGACATTGCGTGGCGCAATGCGCGGGGGATTCCTGTCTGCGTCCTCGGTGCCGGGCGCCGGAAGACTAAGCAAGGGGGAGGACAGCTCGTTTGGTCCGCAACTGGTCAGGGGCGCTGCCAAGGTGGCTCGCTGGCCCCCGCAGGTCAGCTTGATCTGGTTCTGCTGGTCGGCCGTCAGATACGTCAGGTCGACTGGTTCGCTCGCACTGGCAGCAAAGGGAGCATGGCCCGCTACCAATCCGCTTTCGTAACGCCAGGTGAAGGCGTACCAGCCGCCCGTAGGCTTGGGCTGAAACTGGAAGTGCGTTGTCTGCTCGAACTTCTGGTCGTGATCGATGCGGAAGGGTGCATTGGAAGCCAGGCCTGTTGGATTGTTGAAGAGAATGCCGCCACTTTCTGGTCCGAAGAATCTCGCGCGCGAATGACCCAGGACCGAGTATGCGGTGAACCCATGATAGGGAGTGAGGCTCAGGCGCATGTCCCATCCGTCGATCTTCGATTTGCGCCATTGGATCGGGAATGTCAGCGGGGTATTCAGCAGCACGTCGAAGTCAAAGTCGCCCTTGGTGTACTTCCAGAAGTATTCGCCGTCGAGCACGAGATGTTTGCCAAAGCCCTGCTCCAACCCGGCATTGAACTGGTTGCGGCTGGCCGCAGTCAGCGCCTTGGCGCCAAACGCGCCTGCATTCTGGCCCAGGCCTCCTCCGCCGGTGCTGCTGGAGAGGACGAGGTTTTCGTTGTAGGGAGTTGGCATCAATCTGCCGTATCCGAGGCGCAGAACGGTGCCCGTGGCCTTGACCTGATATGTGGCGCCCAGCCGCGGCTGCAGCATCGTTCGATGGCTTATTCCATTGTAGTTATCGCCGCGCACTCCAATTAGAAGCTGCCAGTTCCGCAGCGTGACATTGTCCTGGAAGTAGAGCGCCTCCTGCTTGATGTCGGTATGTCCCCGAAAAGCAAACAGTTTTCCGGCGCGGGTCAGGTCGTAGGGCAGCAGCCCCGCCTGAAAGCCCGGGTTGGGAGCATAGCCCTGCGATGTGCACTGTGCCGGATCTGTAGTGCCGGGTGCGACGACGGGGTTGCCGGATAAATCCACGCACACCGCGTTGTAAGTAGGACTCGTGATCCCCACCGCGAAACCTTCGTGGAGAAAGGTGTGATTCACATCGAAGCCAGTCTTGATGTTGTGCATACCCTTGGAATAGGAGTAGTCGATTTTTATGCCCAGGTTTCTCAGCGTGCGATCTTGTGACAGCGTGGCCGGCGTGTCGTGAAACAGATCGGCGCTGGGGTAGTAGTGCACGTTATCCTGGCGGAGATAGGGGTTCACGCTCAACAGCGCATCCTGGTTGAAAATGTGTGTCCAGAAGGGTGCGATATTGAAGTTGAAGATCTGCGAGCGCTGGTCCTGGCCCAGTGCCTCCTGGTCGTACTGGTTGGGGACCTGAAACCACGACCGCGCCCCGCTCAGGTTGAGGTGGAGGGAGTCGCTCGTGGACGGGGCAAAGTCGATGCGGTCGAATATATTCTCATTGTTACCCTTAGCGTGCTTGACCTGGAACTCAGGGGGGTCCAGAAAGCGACCACTGTTCACGCCGTCCAGGGCGAGAAAGTTACCGTATTTCGCGCCTCCGATTCCAATCCCCGCGCTCAGGCTGGTCGATCCAAACGACCCGTAGTTGAAGGCCAGATTACCGGTCGGCTTGATTGCGCCCAGACCGGAACGGGTAGTTGTCCTCGCCACCAGGCTCGCCTTATCTCCGTACTCCGCCGGAATCACCCCCGCGATCACTTCCAGGGACTGGATGGAGTTCATGGAAACCTGGTTGGAGAAGGTCTTGCTCTGCTGATCGCTGATAGGCTGGCCGTCCACGCTGTAGCTGGTATCGGAGTGCTCGCCGAGAGGGTGGAACATCCCATTAGAATCGGCGGTCACGCCGGGGCTCGCCAGGGTGATAGCCGAGCTCAGCGCCGAGCTGGTGGTTAGCATGGGCAACTTGTCCATGATCGAGCGATCGAGGTCGGTATGAGCGCTGGGATCTTTCTCCACAATATCCGGGTTCACCGCGTCAACTGTTACGGTGGTGGAAGTCGCACTGATCTGCAGCGAGAAATTATGTACCAGGGCCACAGGGCTGTGGATCTCTACGTTGCTGGTTGCCACGGAGAAGCCCGGCTGGTTGACCTGCAGACGGTAGTTTCCATAAGCAATATTTTGAAAGTTGAAGAAGCCGGCAGGGTCCGTGGTCGCAGTCCGAGAAAAGCCCGTGACTGCGTTTTGAATCTGCACACTCGTTCCGGGAATGACAGCTCCCGAGGCATCAGTGACCACTCCGTTGATGCTTCCTGACGTGCCTGTAGATTGCGCGAGAGCCATTCCAGAGAACAGCGCTGCAGAGGAAAGTGCAGAGATAAAAAGTGAGAATAAAAAATGATACCGGTTGAACGGCATGTGGCTCCTGTCTAATGCGGATGTCTGGTCCACACAGGCCCGAAGTGGCCTGTGGTCATCTATGCAAGAGACGACGGAGGTGGACGGTTCGACAGGGAGAAGGTTCCGAAGCGAGCAGGAATGTCTTCGGAATACCACTTGGAGTGGACCACATAAAGACCGGCAAATACCTCGGCGACGGTTGCCTCCGCCGGCAGCGCGGAATGGATCAAGAGGCAGATCGGGCAGTGCTCTGGCGCCTTGGTCAGGGGGTGTGCATGGGCGACCTGGACTGTTGCGGCAGAGACCAGCAGCAGCACGCAGGCGATCACTGCCCAACGCGCCCAGCCCCACCGCGTCTTTCCGGATTGATCCCAGACCTTATGCAAAATAACAGTCCCCACTAGAAGCATATAACAGGGGATGCCTGCAACGTTCCCGCAGGCAGCTCGTCTAAGAGATCGCCTATGATTCGTTTTCGTTATCTCGCAATCTTTCTAATTCTCGCGATTCTTCCTCTAGTGGCGCAGACGCCAAACAAACGCCTGATTCTGAAGGATGGCTCCTACCAAATTACGAAACGTTACGAAGTAGTCGGCGACCGCGTCCGGTATATCAGCGCAGAGCGGAGCGGGGATTGGGAAGAGTTGCCCGCCAATCTGATCGATTGGGTAGCCACAGAGAAGTGGGCGCGCGAGCATGTCCCGGGGACTGGCGAAAAAGCTACCGCAGCCCCTTCTCCCGCCTCTCAGGCGGCGGCTGAGATCGACAAAGAGGAGCAACAGGAGCGGACCGCTGCCGACCTCCGCACCCCGGAGGTAGCACCCGGCCTGCGCCTTCCTGATGAGGATGGCGTCTGGGGCCTGGACACCTTCCACGCGCAGCCGGAACTGGTGCGCGTGGAGCAAAACAGCGGCGATATGAACCATGACACGACGCACAACATGCTGCGCGGCACTCTCAATCCACTGGGGGGTTTAAAGTCTCAGATCCAGATCGAGGGAGCACGCTCCAAGGTCCAGCTCCACGTCAACGATCCCGTCATCTACGTAAGTCTGGATAGCGATGAGCCGGATGCGGCGCCAGCGGATGCCCTGACCGTGGAAACGCATGGTGCGGGGTCAGCGAAACGCGACAAAGGGCAAAGCTCCCCGGCCAGCCGTTACGCCATCGTCCGCGTGCAGACCAGGAAAAATCTCCGCGTCCTGGGCACTACCAACGTCAATATGCTTGGCAAGATGTCCCATTCCGAGGACTTGATTGATACGACGGCAGTGATTTTGCCCGGAAAACACTGGATGAAATTGACGCTCAAACAGCCTCTCGAAATTGGCGAATACGCGCTGATGGAGATTATCTCCCCCAAAGAAATCAACTTGTCGGTATGGGACTTCCGCGTTGATCCCACCGCGCCTGAAAATCTCAATGCTCGGATGCCCGTGCAGCAGCGACCCCAGCGTTGACCCAGTTAGGTCATTTTCCCTGTTGCTGTGTACTTTTTCACAAGGTCAATATGCAGCTTTTCTTGACGGAAAAACTGCGCCATCCCTCACTCCTCCGGTCTTCACCTACAGGCAAAATGATCTAGGTTTCTGAGATTGGCCTAATAGGACTGGGGTTACCCGCGACGCCGACGGCATCACGATGAGTATTTTTGACGTTATACATGGTTTCGTCCGCCGACCCGATCACCTCGTGGATGGATTGGCCATCCTCAGGAAAGGTCGCCACGCCAAAGCTCGCCGATATCTTCAGGTTCAACATCTCGCTGGTCGGATACTCCGCCGACCGCAACGACCGCCAGAGTCGCTGGGCGGTCTGCGTGGCTTCCAACTTTCGAGTGCCTGGCAAAAGCACGACGAATTCATCTCCGCCATAACGAAAGGCGGAGTCGACGGCGCGCACCTGCGAGCGCACCCGATGACCTACCTGGGCCAGCAGGCGACTCCCTACAAGGTGACCATGCTTGTCGTTAATATCCTTAAAATGATCGAGATCGATAAAGATCAGGCTGAACTCATCCTTGAACCGCCGGGCGCGCTCGATCTCCTTACCCAGCGTGGCGTAAAGATGGCGCACGTTATACAGGCCCGTGCAGTCGTCGGTGATTGTCAGTTCCTGGATGCGCTCCATCGAGAGGGAGTTCTCAACCGCGATGGCGGCATAGTCGCAGAGCACATGCAGGAAGGAAATGGTGTAGTCGGTCAGCTTATCCAAGTGGCAATTAAAGAGCTGAGCAACGCCCAGGGTAAGCGAGCGCGAGCGCAACGGAATGCAGATCACCGAGCGCACGCCAGCCGCAATCGCCTCGGCTTCAGAGGTGAAACGTGGATCCAGGCCCACCTCAGGCACAATCAGCGTCTCGCCATGTTCGGCGACCCAGCCTGCGATGCCTTGGCCGATCTTGACACGCGCTTCGCTGAGCTCCGCGACGGTGCTGCCCACGGCTACGGCATAAAACAAATCTTTCTTCGCCGCGTCCACCAGCAGCAGAGACCAGGTCTCCGGCTGAAAAAAACGCTCCATCTGCTGCATGATTGCCCTGAGGATGGAGTCGCGATCGAGCGAGGAGGTAAGCGCGCGCGCCACATTGTGGAAGACCAGCAGGTCGCGAAGCGGACCATCATCCTGCGGCGACTTGGCGTTGGCAGCCATCTGCTTCATCCCTAAGTAAGATGCACGTCAAGATGATTCTCCCACAGAAGGCCATCGCGCCAACTTGGAACGGCGTTTTAACCGCCGATATGGACCATGCTGCGGGAGGGTTTCAGAAATCCAGGTTCACCAATATGGTGTCGGGCTTCCTTCTTTACGACAGTAGAGACAATGAAGTCAGCTACTTCGGCGTCGCTTCCCCCGCGACGGGCTACTCCATAGAGGTCGTGGTCCGACTGGGAAAAGAGGCAGGTGCGAATTTTTCCGTCCGAAGTAAGGCGGACGCGGCTACACTGACCGCAAAAGGCTTGGGAGACTGGAGCGATAATGCCGACCTCCCCGATGCCGTCGTCGAAGGTGTAGCGGCAGGCGGTCTCGCTGGCATGGGTGGCGTCGAGCGCCACGATGGGACGGAAACGGCTTAACCCCTCAATCACTTCTGCGATGGGTACCACCGTGGCCGGCGTCCACAGACGATCCTCTTCGAGCGGCATGAATTCGATAAAGCGGACCACGACGTGCTCTTCCCGAGCGAATCGGGCAAACCCGGGAATCTGGTCCTCATTAAAGCCGCGAAGCAGCACGCAGTTTACCTTGACGGGCTCAAGTCCGGCGCGCTTGGCGGCACGAAGGCCAGCCAGCACCCGTTCGAAGCTGTTGGGCACGCGGGTGATGCGGGCAAACGTCTCTGGATCCACAGCGTCCATGCTGACCGTAACGCGGCACAGTCCCGCATCCTTGAGCGGCTGGGCCAACTCCGCCAGCAGATGCCCATTTGTGGTCACAGCGATGTCCAACGGGCGGCCTTCGGTCCCTTCGAGCCTGGTGCCTTCGGGGGCAAAGCTGGTCCGCAGCTTGGCCAGCTCGCGAACAAGATCCAGCAGTCCCTTGCGCAGTAGCGGCTCGCCGCCGGTGAGGCGGATCTTCTCAATTCCCAGAGAGACGAAGATACGAATCAGACGCAGATAGTCGGCAATGGGCAGCTCAGCATACTGCGCGCCCTCGTTCCCGGTACGGCAATAGACGCACTTATAGTTGCAACGGTCGGTGATGGAAACGCGCAGATCCGTGATCGCACGGCCATGGCTGTCCGTAAGCCGCTGCTTCGGAACGGATAGAGGAATCGTCGCCGGGCTGGAGAGAAGAGTAGACATCGAGAACCTTCACTGTATTCGATGCGGGCTGCAGATGCCAGTTACATAAAAGACCTAGTTTTATGGTGTATTGGGTCCGCGGGGCGCGCGTCCCGATTGCTGCTCGGTGCTCAATCCTTGCTTGGATCAGGCAGCTACATGCCATCGTAGTTCGGCCCGCCGCCGCCCTCGGGTGGAACCCAGGTGATGATCTGGTAGGGGTCCATGATGTCGCAGGTCTTGCAGTGGACGCAGTTGGCGAAGTTGATATGCAGTTGCTTCAGCGCCTGCGGCTCACCATCCGAAGCCGGACCAGGCTCGATCATCTCGTACACGGCCGCCGGACAGAAGTACTGGCATGGGTTGCCGAACTCCTTGACACAGCGGTTGTTACAAATATCGATGTCTGCGATTACGAGGTGTGTCGGCTGGTCGTCTTCGTGACGCGTACCGGAGTGGTAGACATCCGTCAGCCGGTCGAAGGTGAGCTTGCCATCGCCCTTGGCGTTGCCGAGAAAGTGTTGTCGCTTGTCGCCCCAGATACTCAGCTCGTCCGCCATCTTCAAGTGCAGATACCCGGCGTCGTTGCGGTAGTCCGGACCGAGGTTGTTGCCACCGAGCACCTGCTGAATGCCGGCCTTCGCCAGTCCATCGAACAGCCCGTGCTCAAAAGCCTGATGGAAGTTCCGCACTGGATAGAGCTCTTCTCGAATCCAGCTCTGATCGACTCGCAGCTTGTATTCCCCTAGCTGGGATTCTGATGTATTACCGGAAAGCATGGCATCGAAGGCCGTCTCCGCCGCCAGCATGCCCGACTTGATGGCGAGGTGAATGCCCTTCAGCCGCTGCGAATTCAGGAAGCTCGCCGAATCTCCCAACAGCATCCAGCCATCTCCCGCCAGCTTGGGCATGGTCAGCCATCCACCGTAGGGCAGGGACTTCGCCCCATAGCGGACCATCTTGCCGCCCTCCAGAATCCGGCGCGCGAAAGGATGCAACTTGAAATCCTGAAAGACGTGGTGTGGATCGGTGCGCGGGTCCTCATAGTCAAGGCCGACCACGTATCCAATGGAGACGAGTGTGTCGCTAGTTCCCCCGCCGTTGACTCCATAGATCCAGGCGCCCCCGTATTCGTGCGTCGTGAGCGGATAACCCATGGTGTAGATCACTTCGCCCTTGGCGATGCGGCCCGATGGAATCTCCCACAATTCCTTTATGCCAATACCATAGGTCTGCGCGTGTTTGGGGTCTTCCAGTTGTTGTCGCGCGATCAACTGCCTGGCACACGATCCGCGCGAACCCTCGGCCAGGACGGTGATCTTCGCGTGCAAGTCGTAACCCGGCTCGAAGTTCACTTTGGGGCGGCCTTCCTTGTCGACACCTTTGTCATCGGTGCGCACCCCGATGACGCGCCCTGAGTCGGAGACATCATCGAAAAGAAGCTGTGACGCGGCGAACCCGGTGAACACCGTGATGCCAGCTTCCTCCACCTTCTGCCCCATCCACTTGACGAAGCGATTGATGGAGATCACGTAGTTGCCATGATCGCGCAGCGGTGGCGGCACGATGGGGAATTTGTGCTGGCCCTTCTCGGTTAGAAACCAGACAGATTCCTTCGTCACCTCGGCGTCGATGGGCGCCTCGCTCTCAAAGCCGGGCAGCAGTTCGCGCATGGAACGTGGATCGAGCAGCGCGCCAGACAGGCAGTGCTGGCCCACTTCCCTGGCTTTCTCCAGCAGATAGATGTTGTCCTTCGTGAGAGCGGCATCGGGGTGCGCAGCGTTATGCTCGTCGATCAGTTGCGAGAGCCTCAGCGCGCAGGCCATGCCCGCGGGACCGCCACCGACGATAACGACGTCGGCGTCCATCTGCGGGCGTTCAATGCCTTCGAGAGGCTTACGAAAGTGAATCATGGTGACTTGTTGTCCAGGTATACGCGCTTCGCGTCTGGCATGGAGTCGAAATGATCTGGAGGCTGGGAGATGACAAGGGCATGGTTAGGTCCCGGCTTTCACCTTAACGATCTCTGCGGTCAGTGCGGGGACGATGTCAAACAAATTGCCGACGACCCCGATATCCGCAATCTCGAATATGGGTGCCTCCGCGTCCTTGTTGATGGCGACAATGGTCCGAGCGCCCTTCATGCCGACGATGTGCTGGATTGCGCCGCTGATGCCGATCGCGATGTAAAGCTTCGGCGCCACTGTTTGACCAGAGCTGCCGACTTGGCGCTCGAGTGGAAGCCAGCCGTTATCGCAGATAGGGCGAGATGCAGCCAGTTCGCCGCCCAGCGCGGCGGCCAGATTCTCAGCGATGGCGACGTTCTTCTGTTCCTTAATGCCGCGGCCGACTGCGATGATGATCGCCGCCTGCGAAAGGTCAACCGCTTGTTTTGCTTCCTGAAAAACTTCGTGTGGTGTTACCCGGGGAGCGCCCTCTGCAACCGCCGCTGTTACTTTCTCAGTAGGCGCGGAGCCAGGCTCCGCCAGATCTCCCCGAAAGGCTCCGATCTGGAAAGTGACCAGCCACGGAGGATCGCCCGCGAAAGAAACATCGGCAGCGAACTTGCCTTGAAACATCTGCCGCGAGAAGAGCAGTTTCCCGCTCTCGAATTTGTAGCCGATGGCGTCGGAGATGAGCGTGCGGTCGAGAGCCAGCGCCAGGCGGGGGGCAAAGTCGCGTACCTGGTAGGTATGCGGGAAGAGCACCAGCTTCGGTTGCTTTGTGGAGACGAAGTTCTTCAGCGCGTAGACGTACGCATCCGAGGTATAAGCGGCCAGGGCGGCAGCTTCGATTGCGTAGACACGCGAAACAATTTTTGTGGCTAGCTCGGCAATGACAGCATCGAGCCCTTCGCCAACAACGACGACTTCGACGGCCCATCCTGTTTCTTTGCTAATGGCCTGTGCACCGGCAATGGTTTCAAAAGAGGCGCGGTTCAGCTTGCCTTCCCGGTGCTCTGCAACTACTAAAATGCAATCTGCCATGGCCCCTTCTTTTTCCAAACTGGTAGAGGAAGCCGCTAGCTGCTAGCGACCAGCCTCCAGCTAACTTGCCGCGGTGATGTTTGGCTCTTTAGAACTCGGGACGTCCGCGACGCAACCAGGTACCGTAGGCTCCGGTGATGACGGCGAGAATACCGGCCAGCACCATGTAGTAAGCCATGGGATATTCCCACCCAGGCGAGTAGGTAAGATCCTGTCCAGCCCAAACCGTCAACAAGATTGCGAAGAAGGCGCACTGACCCGAGATCACCTGCAAGGCCAGGCCCCACTGTCTGCGGCGGTCAAGGCTGGTCACCTGGTCTGGAGTCAGGTTACGTTCTTCAAGGGAAAGATTCATGTTCGCCATCTTGCGTATTCTCCCGCGCGATGCCGTGACCGCGCTTTGATTTTAGCTCCACAGACAGTTGTGGGCGGCGCAAGATACATCCGCAACCCGCCCATATTGATTAGATCACGCGGACCGTATTCCGCAGATGCTCGACCAGCTTCTTTGCCACCTCAGGCGGTGTTCCTTCCAGCATCTCCGTCTTTTTCTGTTTCACCGGCACATACAGTCGTTCGATGCGCTGCAGGTTTTTACTCAGCTTTGCTTCCACCTCGCCGTAGCTCACCTTGCGCATGGGCTTCATCTTCGCCTGCTTGATTCCGATCAAGGTCGCGTAGCGCAGTTTGTTGATGCCGCTCTGAATGGTGAGCACTGCGGGTAGAGGCATATCGATGAACTGGTAATGGCCCGCCTCGAGTTCGCGTTTGAGGTGTACCCCCGAGTCGGTCTTCTCAATGCCGATAATGATAGTGGCATGTGGCCACCCGAGAATCTCCGCCAGTAGCACGCCGGTCTGCGCGGCACCGTAGTCGTCGGACTGCAGTCCGGTCACCACCAGGTCAAACTTTTCTCCTTCTATTGCGGCCGCAATCGCGCGTGCGGTATTGGTGGATTCCAAAGCGCCAAAGCGGTCATCTTCCAGGTGAATGGCGCGATCGGCGCCCTTTGCCAGGGCCTCGCGCAGCACCTGCTGGGAGCGTGTTGGACCCGCCGTGATGACCACGACCTCGCCGCCATGCTTTTCCTTCTGCCGCAGAGCCTCTTCGAGAGCGTAGGCATCCGGCTCGTTCACCTCGTAGGAGACATCCTCTCGTATCCAGGTACCGGCTTCGTTGAGTTTGAGGGGCGCGTCCTTCTGCGGAACCTGCTTGATGCACACCAGAATTTTCATTTCATCTCTTTCGGCCCGGGCATCGCACGAATGAATGACGATTCAGTTTGTCGGATCCTACAGCAAGAAG
This sequence comes from Acidobacteriaceae bacterium, assembly GCA_025355385.1. Taxonomy (GTDB): domain Bacteria; phylum Acidobacteriota; class Terriglobia; order Terriglobales; family Acidobacteriaceae; genus JANXZS01. Next base: position 15,273 of record JANXZS010000107.1, read on the forward strand.
ACTGCTACGCGCATCCGCGAACCGAAAGAATGACGATTTCAACTTCGCCACATTTACAAAGACACAACATAGAGTGTTGCGTTAAAGGAAAGCGACGGATTGCACTCCGGCGACCTCAAAGCGTTTGCGGCAGCGGATGTTCTTGCACGCCAGCATGTCATCGGTCCGGACCATATAAGACTGGGCCTTGGTGAAGCGGGCGCGATCCCGCTCATCGGCATTGCGTGGCAGGCTATTCTTCTTTCGGCGTACCAGCCAACCCAGCTGATACTCGTCGGCCTTGCCGCAATGGGGGCACGTAAGGCTATGAGCGCGCATTTCCGGCTTCTCTTCAAAAAAATCGCGTTCTTCCATAAATAGAACCTACTTTCAAACACTCCCGCGGGAAAGTATTCCATACTCGCGGAAGAGCAGCAAACCGGCATATGGGGATGAGGGGTAAGACTTTGGCTACGAAGAAGAAACTAAAGAAATTTTCGGTTACCAAAGCGGTCAAATCGAATGCTCGCGACGTGGTGGGGCAGCCCAGGCCCGCCAAAGTAATCGACGACCGGGCAAAGGAAGTGAAGCGCCAGGCCCGGCACAAAACTACACTCAGTGATTTATTGACCCGCAAGGAGGAGTAATGGCGAAAGCAGTCGGTGTCGGAGGTGTATTCCTGCGATCCAAGGACCCCAAGGCGCTCTACGCCTGGTATGCGGAGCGCCTCGGCCTCTCCGCGTCACCTGACGATACGTTTCTATTCGATGGAGTTCAGTCGCCCGGCATAACGGTAGTCGCCTTCTTCCCACTGGAGACAGAGTACTTTGGTCCCGGCGGCCAGCGCGCTATGCTGAATTTCTGTGTCGACGATCTGGAGGGGGTCTTGCGCTCTCTGGGGTCGGCGGGGTCAGCGTTGATGCGCGTCGTGAGCAGTAAGACTATGGACGCTTTGGCTGGTTTACCGACCCGGAAGGGAACCGTGTGGAACTTTGGCAGCCTCAAGACGCTCAGGTCACGGCGAAGCCGCTCATTTTATAGGGGGACTCGACGCAGCAACCGTTTTTGCGTGTGGCTACCGGCCTTACAGCGTATGCTAGTAAAAGCGGCAAAAGGTCGCTGAATCATCTTTGCAATCGGATTCCGGGTTCCTACCTTTACCTGAGCCGAGCCACCCAAGGATCCACAACCGCAACCCACGAGGCTACGATGCGCTCTCAACTCGTGTATTCCGCTGGGATTGTCATCCCGAATCGCTTTTTGCTCGCCTCCGTCACCATGAAGGCCGTGCAAAAGCTCCACATCACCACCACCCGCACTGCTGATACGGCTAACCGCGTCTTCTCGGAAGTTGCCCAAGGCCGCTTTGCAGAAGTCAGCCTGCCCGAAATCGCTCCCCAGGAAACAATCGAGCCCTTGCTGGTGGATGCGTTCGCGACAAGCGCCGCCTAGGACAATCTGCCGCGCTCTCTCTGGCGGGCCGCCGGAGGGAGCATCGGGCAAAGCTAGCCTTACCCCACGTAACCCCACCTGGTCGTTCCAATGTATCCCAACATGTGATAGCGGTCACAGGTGTTGCGGCGAATCACTGATTCCCGTTGACTCCCCCGGCCTTGCCGGTCTACTTTTGCTATCGACACTCCTCCACTTCTGAGGTTCGCGGGCAGAATCCCAAGGTTTTCAGACCTATTCTGGCGCCTCTCTCATGAGCGGGGGCGGAGGCATGAAGCAATGAGAAGCATCAAGGGATGGGTCCTGTCCCTTATCCTCTGCGCGCTGGTTTCAAGTATGGCTATCGCCCAGGGGGACCAGTCAGGAACCATGGTAGGGAATTGGAAGTTGAATGTTGCCAAATCTGACTTTGGTGGTGGAGCAAAGCTTCAGGGCAGGTTGTTCGAAGTGACCAGTGACAAGCCGGAATCTATCGTCTTCTCGGTTACGGAGACGGCCGAAAGCGGCATGACGTTTACCTACAAGTTCAAAGGGGCCGCCGATGGCAAGGACTATCCCGCCGTGGGCACTTCCACGATCTACTCCTACACGGAGGTGGGCGGAGTCCTGACGGAAACACAGAAGGACACCGACGGCACTGTGACCACAGGGACCTTTACCCTTTCTCCCAACCGCAAGGTTGAAACGTGGGTCTACGCCATTACAGATCCCCAAGCTGGTGTTATCCATACCAAATTGGTTTACGACCGGGTGCAGTAAAGCCCGGCATCCCGCTGCATAGCAGCACGCAGCCACTCAGATGGCCTCCTCGGAGGCCATCTACTTCGTTTAGTGGGCTTTCTCGAGCATTTTCACTTCTAGTTCGTACCGGATGGAGCGTCAAAGTGCGGCTTTTCTTGACGAAAAACCGCGCCGAGCCTTGTCGCTTCGTAGGCGCTGGAAGTGAAAGCGCTCCAGCGGCGTCGTCCGATCCAGCTTTAGAAAAGTTGAGTTTGGTGAGTTCGCCCGAAGCACTTTGAGCAATGAGGCCCGGGACCGAAACCGAAGACCACTTCCTTCCGTCTCTGGTCGGGGCCGCCGCATCCAGGGTGACACTTGGGTTGGTTCGTTGCCGATTCGCTCGACTGCGCTGATCTACCTGCCGCTTATGGGCGTTACACCGGCTGTTGGCAGGGCAGCAGTCTGGGTCGGCCTTATTCCCGGCTCGGCTACTTGCCCTCCACGAGTGCGATTGGAGTAGATCCGGAATGTGACAACCACATCTATGACCACCGGGACAGCCCGGCCATCCTTGGTGGCGGGCTGGAAATGTGAGTTGCGGATCGCTTCAATCGCCTTTTCGTCCAATCCAAATCCGATGGGCCGGGCAATTGCGATTTCAACGGGCTTTCCCTGTGCATCGACGACAGTGCGAAACAGGGTGAGGCCGGCGATCCCGTTCTTCTGCGCAAATTCGTTCGAGCCAGGTTCGAGGCCATTCAAGAGCCGGGGAGCGCTCACTTCACCACCCACCCGGAGTACGGCGGGGTAGGTGGGCATGAATTCCTTGCGGTTCACCTTCTCCTGATAATAATGCTGCCAGTAGTCCGGCAGGCTCGCCATCATCTTTTCATCGATGCGATCGGCAAAGATGGTCATCAATGCACCCTGCAGCAGCTTGGCGCTGTGTGCGGGCGAGGACGTTGTTGTCCGGCCATTAGGATCCGCGGGGGGCGTCGTTGCCGCCACCTCTGGAGCAGGCTCAGCCATGGTCGTTACTGGAACTGGGCTGTTGGCATTGGTTGTGGACGCCGGTGAGCCGGCCTTAGCCTCGATTGCCACCTCCCCCTTCTTGGGCTTCTTTACCTTGGGGATAACCACCAGTTCGCGGTCAATTGTGATCTTCACCGGCTTGGACTGCTTGCCCGTCAGGCGTACACGATCAAATGGCTTGGAATCATCCTCATAGGGCAATGCGCCGAAGAAATGCAAGCCATAGCGGTCTCCCTCGAGCTCCAAAGCGTGCTTGGTCAGGTGAACCTTCTTGACGTCGAGCGCGCACAAGGTAAACGAACCCTTTTGTGGAGAGCCGGTCACATCTCCCTTTTCGTTGAACTTGAGATTGTTATCCAGGTAAAAGCCGCGCAAAAACAGTAGTTTTCCGTTGAGCTGGGCGCGGATCTGGTCCTCCGTGATCCCCTCGCCCTTGAAATTCAGCCTGGCGGGAGAAGCAGTCTGTGTGACGGACGGGCTTGGCTGAGGCGTGGCAGTTCCTGTGCCTTGACCGGAGAGGAGCGGTGGCAGGCAGTAGAGAGAGGCGGCAAGAAGTGTAATCACGTTCAGTCGAGACGTCATGGAAGAGCTCCTGAATCAGAAAGGCGGTGCTGTCGGGGCTGTCGCAGCTTTCGCGATGTAAGTAGAGACAATAGAACTACCAGTGACCGTCTTCGTTCTCGGCTGGGAGGGCCCGCCAGAATGCCCGGAGCCTTGGGAGTAGGGCAGCAGGAAGAGAACGGTCAGGGCAAAAAGAACCCCGATGCGGAGTAGAACGGCGAGGCTGCTGCGAACTGCGCGGGCACGGCTTGCTCGAGCGGACATAGGGCAATCTCCGGAATAACCATTGGGGTGGAGTGTATCGAGTTACCGTCGCTGTCGAAATGGCGCTTTTGTGCAACCACCCGTTGATTCCAACGGGGGATGTCGCATGGGCAGCAATTCAACTTTTCGCGGTGTTCTGGCAAGATGAGCGCAGCGGATTATGACTTCGGATTTGCCCGAAGCCGAATTGCCTAACCTTCACTTGGCGATATCGGCGATCCGGCGTGGGGAGAAAAATGCCCAGTAAATTCATCCACTTCGCAATTAACGCCGAGGATACCGAGCGAGGCCGGCGCTTCTACGAGAAGGGATTCGGATGGAAGTTTGAAGAGTGGGGTCCACCTGGATTTTTCAAGATCGATATGCGGGCGGGGCCTCCGGTGCACGTTATCGAATGGAGGGCGAGTCGGGATGGCTCTAAGCGCCATCCCGGGAGTGGGCCGCCTGTTGTTCTTTTGAAGATACCGAGGGCAATGTTGCGGGCGCCATCGAACTTTGAGACGAATTAGCCACACCTTGATCATTTTCCCTGTTGCTGTGTACTTTTTAGAATGGCAATTTGCAGCTTTTCTTAACGGAAAAGCTGCGCCATCCCTCACTTCTCCGGTCTACACCTACAGGCAAAATGATCTATTGCATTTATTTGAGCGAATATCCGTGCCTGCGTGGGAGAAGGTGGAAGGCGCAGCCCGCAACACGGGGCCGCGCCTGGTTTGGCTTTATCGTGGGTCAGTCTTATCTTCTACCTTCTCTGCGCCGTGCCGGGTTGCCCTGGCGGTTTTGTGCGCAATTTTTTTGGCCCCTCGCGCGGTTTTGTGCGCGACGTGCTTGGTGCCTTTGGCTACAGCATGACCAGTGTCTTTCGCTGCATCCTTGGTTTCCGATCCCGCTGATTTAATATCCTGCGTGGCCGTGGACTGCGCCCCGCCGGTAAGGCAGGCACCCAATAGGAGCGATGATGCCAACACCGCCGAAGCAAAGCTAGTTCGACTCATAATCACCTCGTAGTTCATTTATAGGGCCGTCGTTCGCTTTTAAGATTCTGCCCAGGCTGTTCGCGTTGTAGGGCGCGATCGCAACTGCGCCGATTTCCCAGGAACGGAGGCGCGCAAGCTCCTGGCAGCCTGCGCCTTGTTCATTCCTGCTTCGCCAGCCAGTCCCGCAGGTTTGGTTGCTGGCCGGTCCGCAGATCGAGGCAGTCGTTGATCTGGTTCTTCGCGCGAGTCAAAGCCCGTTCCGTTGAAGGAACCTGGTGTGCCGAGAAGAAGCTTCCAACCTGATCCCGCTTCTCAACCGTGCAGAAGGTGCCGGTGGACCCGATCAGGCGCCCGCCGGAAGCTGTCGTGAGTTGGATTCTCACCTTTTCCCAGTTCTCCTGGACATACTGCCATGCAACATCCTGCGTCTCGCGAACGCCGAGCATTGACCCAATCAATCCAGCGGAGTCCTGATTCTTGACCTTGCCCGAAACGGCGTAGTCCAGTGTGCGCTTTTCCATCTCGGGATCGTGAAAACGCCCCAGGGAATAGAGAGCACCCACGGCAATCTCAGGGTTGGTAGCAGTGGTACTCACGCTTTGCAGTTGCCGGTAGAGCACATCATCGCCGTTAGCCGCCGCAAGATCGATCGCGGCATGCGCCAGTGTGGCGTCTACCGATCCAGGGTCTTGAATGTATTGAGCCGTAATCTTTTTCGCCTCGGCGATCACTTGCGGGTCTTTTCCGGTTGAGCCTAAGAGCTTAAAAAGCACCGCACGCTTCTCGGTCTTTTCCGGAGTGTCGGAAGGGGACGGCGGACCTAGCTTCTGCAGTGCGGGGCCAAAGGTCTTGCGCACCCAGGCAGCAAGTCCCTGGCGGTCGTTCTCTGTAGCAATACGAATGTCGATAGCTGCTATTCCACCAGCTGCACTCTCCAGAATCGTCGCGCTGTCATCGTCCTTCATCGCCGAAATCAGGTCGAGGTACGACCCGACGGTCGCCTTCTCCGCACGCACCTTTGCCCATTGATCTCCCAGCAGGCTGATGCGCTCCTCCGGGACCAGCGAGGTCACGTTCTCTACGAGCTTCTGATAAGCCTCCTCGGTATAACTGGTTCGGTAGTATCCCTTGCCCCCTGCGTTGGCATATAGAAACGGAGAACTCGGTACAGCAAGGCTCTGGTGTGCATTCGCAATGACGTTGCAGTTCACTGGTCCATTCGATCCATCGGCCGCCTTCAGGCATACCGGGATGGTCCACACCTGGGCCGTCTCCGCCGTGGCCTTAGGACTGAGAAAGAAGCGCTGCTGGCTGACATCGACCTTGTCCGCCTGTGGAGATCCGAAGGTTAGAAGGGGCTCTCCGGGCTGCGCCACCAGGCTGCTCATGATCTTGTCCACTGGCTTGTTACTGACCGATGTCTGCGCATTCCAGAAATCTTCAGCGGTGGCATTTCCATACAGGTGCGCCGCCAGATAGTTATGAACGCCCCGGCGGAAGGTTTCTTCGCCGATGTAGTTCTCAACCATCAGCAGCACCGCTCCCGCCTTGCCATACGTGATGCCGTCGAACATTTCGTTAATCTGATCGGGCGTATCGGCCTCGGCCCGGATGGTGCGGGTTGTGCGCTGCGCATCCAGATTCAGTGTGCCGTCAAGCCCGGCGGCAACAAGCTCGGAGATTTTCCACTCAGGCTTCCACTTTTGGAGCGGCTTGTTCTCCATCCAGGTGGCGAACCCTTCGTTGAGCCAGAGATTGTCCCACCACTCCATGGTGACCATATCGCCGAACCACTGGTGCGCCATCTCGTGCGCCACCACTAGGGCTACATTCCGATTGGCATCGACCGAGGCTGTTTTTTCATCGATCAGAAGGTCGGTCTCACGATAGGTAATGACTCCGAAGTTCTCCATCGCGCCTGCCTCAAAGTCGGGCAGCGCAATCATGTCCAGCTTGGGCATCGGATATTTGATCCCAAAGTATTCGTTGTAATAGTGCAGGATATATTCGGCAGAAGTGACGGCGGATTTGCCCAGTTGCACCTTATCCGGAGTCGCACAGGCACGAATGGGAACTCCGTCACTCTGCCCCGAGACGCATTGAAAATCGCCGACGAGGAACGCCACCAGATAGGTCGACATTTTGGGCGTGGTGGCAAACCGAAGCGTGTGTTTCCCTGCGGACGGCCCCGGCTTGTCGGTCAGGATGTTCGTATTCGAGATGGCCGTATCGCCATCATCCACCACCAGGCTGATATCGAATGTAGCCTTGTAGGCAGGCTCGTCGAACGATGGAAAGGCCCGGCGTGCGTCGGTCGACTCAAACTGGGTGACCGCATAGTTGCGCTTTTTGGTCTTAGACAGATAAAAGCCGCGTAGCTGCCCGTTCAGGATACCGGTGTAGTCAATCTCAAGCGTGTATTTTCCAGCGGGAAGCATGCGCCGGAACTGAAGCGTTACCTGTTCTTTTTTCTCATCTGGAGTGACCTGAGCGTTCACCACCTTGCCATCCAGCTTTGTGGTTACGCGCAGGAAGTGGATCTCCAACGCATTCAGGGTGATGGCCTGCACGGGCTTGGCCAACTGGACTTCCACTTCTTCGTGCCCGGCGAAGGTAGCCGCCTTCAGGTCGGGCGTCAGCACCAGCGAGTAATGGGCAGGAACAACGTCGGGAGACAATCTCTGCGCCTGCGAATGTGGTTGACCCGCGACGATAAGCGAAAGGATCGCAAACACGGCCAGCAGGCCGCGCTCAAAACAAGGCAGGGAAGCGCGCATTCGAAGGTTCCTTAAATCCAAGAAATCTCGCCGGTGAGAGATAGAGCAAACCGTCGGCCTCATCCACAATATCGCAAACGCAGCCTACGTATCCAGCGGACGCATTCGAGACGGAGGCGAGTGTCGTGTCTCGGCAGTCCTCTGCATTCATTGTCGGACCGACCGAAGCACAGCGATATGGAGGGGACTCTCGTTCCATGCGCTCCAGGTGCACGCATGAGCGTGGTCGCTAACTGAGTCCCGGGACTTTATGAAAAGTGGACGGAGGCTGCCCTGGCCGAGCTCCCGGAGATCTCGGCAGCACGGGCTTCTGCATATGCGGCCGCACCCAGCAGTGCAGCGCGGCTCTCGAGAATGATGCGCACCGGCATCTGATGAAGCAGATCACTCAGTCGGCCCTTGTCCGCAAATGCCTTCATGAACTCGCCCGACTCCATTTTGGGAAGGATGTGCGGGGCTACGCCTCCGCCAAGATAGATGCCTCCAATCGACAGAATCTTCAGCGCCAGATTTCCCGCTTCCGCGCCATAGGCAGAGACGAACATGTCGAGCGTGCGTGAGCACAATTCGCTGCTCCCCGCCACACCCAGCTCGCCAATCACTGCATTGGGGTCTTCCTCCTTCATGCGATCGCGGAGCCATGGCGGCTCTTCCATTCCCTTTACATCGCGCAGGAACTCATAAATGCTGGTGATCCCCATGCCTGACACGACACGCTCAAAGCTGACGCGGCCATTGACAGTGCTCCGAAGATAGTGGAACAGATCCACTTCATCATCGTTGCGGGCGGCGAAATCGCAGTGGCCCCCTTCAGAAGCCATGGGAACGTGCACCTTGCCATTCCAAACCAGCACCGCCTCTCCCAGCCCTGTGCCAGCCGAAATGAGACCGCGGTTGCCGATTTGGCTGGTGTCGCCTTCGCTCAACACGTGAATCTGATCCGCGGTGAGTTCAGGAATGCCGTAACCATTCGCTTCAAGATCGTTAATCAGAAACAGATGTTCAATCTTGAGATCGTGCGATAGCGAGCGGCTGTCGAGAATCCACGGCAGGTTAGTCAGTTTCAATCTGCCGTCGCGAACCGGTCCCGGCACGCCGAAGCACGCTGCAGTGATTTCCTGCCCCGAATTGGTGCCCTCCGTGAGAAACCTCCTGACGACCTCCTCCAACCCGGTATGTTCGCGGGCCGGATACTTTTCGTCGCGCACATGCTCAAGCTTGCCCTCGGCAAAATCATAGAGCGCCAAATGGACCTTGGTCCCACCCACGTCGCCAGCCAGAATCATCGAATCCTCTCTAACTTGCCGAAACCTTGCGTTTCCCATCCGGCAAGCAGTGCCGCAGCGTGGCTGTTCAGCACCCCGTCAGTCTACCGCGCACGGCGGCCAGTCGCCCGTAATGTAAGCGACGGCGGGGTGAATAGACGATGCAGCACCCGTCCCAACACGGCCGATTTATGAGCAAGGATAGCGGAATCGTTTAAAGCTTGTGCCACTTGCGCCCGTCGCGGGCCAGCAATCGACCGGTTTCCTTGGGGCCCCATGTACCGGCTGCGTAATTGGGAATTTTGTCCGGTTTATCGGCCGCCCACTTCTCCAGGATCGGCGTATATAGTGCCCACGTTGTCTCCACGCCATCGCGGTGTGCGAACAAGGTAGCATCGCCCAGCATTGCATCCAGTAGCAGGCGCTCGTATCCATTTGCGGAGGAGGTTCCGAACGCATCCGCATAGTTAAAGTCCATCACCACCGGGCAGACTGACATATCCGGACTAGGGACCTTGGCTCCAAATCGCAGCGAAATCCCTTCATCGGGCTGGATGCGGATCGAGATCAGATTCGGCTGAATTTCACCGCAATGAGCATCGGGTCCAAGCTTGAAAAGCAACTGTGGCGGTTGCTTGAATTGAATCGTAATCTCGGTAGCGCGCTTTGCCAGTCGTTTTCCGGCGCGAAGATAAAACGGAACCCCGGCCCACCGCCAGTTATCCATCTCCAGTCGAATAGCCGCATACGTTTCCGTGCCTGATTTTGTATCTACCCGGTCTTCCTGGCGATATCCTTTCACTGCTTTATCGCCCACCATGCCCGGTCCATACTGGCCTCGCACGGCATTCGAGATCGGGATCGGTGCAATCGCCTGCCAGACCTTCAGCTTTTCCTGACGCACTGCATCGGCTTCAAATGAAATCGGCGGCTCCATGGCAATGAACGACAATAGCTCCATGACGTGATTCTGAACCACGTCGCGCAGTGCTCCCGCCTTCTCGTAAAATGGCCCGCGGCCTTCGATGCCGATGCTTTCTGCCACCGTGATCTGAACGTGATCGACAAAGTTACGATTCCAGATAGGCTCGAAAATTCCATTGGCAAAGCGAAAGACCAGGATGTTCTGGACCGTCGCCTTGCCCAGATAGTGATCGATGCGGAAGACCTGCTTTTCGTCGAAGATCGAGTTGACTTCGTCATTCAACTGCCGAGCCGATGCGAGATCGTGACCGAAGGGCTTTTCGATGATGATTCGTACCGTGCCCTTTTCCGGCTTAGCCATTCCTTGAGCGCCGAGCTGCCCCGTGATGTCGGAAAAATATTCAGGAGCCGTCGCCAGATAGTAGAGACGGTTACCCTGCGTGCCCTGCTCCGCATCCATCTTTTCCAGGAGGGCCTTTAGTGCCTTATAGCCCGCAGCATCGTCGAAATTCAGCGCGTGGTAACGGAGCTTCGCGATGAACGGATCCAGCTTGGGATCCCTCTCCTCCACATCGCCGGATTTCACGATGCCCTCGCGCATATCCTTCACAAACTCGTCTTCGAGCGGACGGCGCGCCACTCCCACTACCGCGAATTCCTTGGGCAGCAGGCCGGCCTGTTCCAGATGAAAGAGCGCCGGCAGTAATTTGCGCTTCGTCAAGTCGCCGGATGCGCCAAAGATGACGACGATGCAAGGCTCGGGAATTCGTTCACTGCCCTGCGATGCGCTCTGAAGATCCTGAGGAGAGACCTTTACAGTATTTGCCATGAAGTTGACCTCCTTGTCACTTGTTTGTGGATTACGGGGAAGATGTCGAGTGAAGAGCAACCTATCGCTCTACGCTGGGGGAAATCCCACTCTCTCCCAGCGAAAACCGATGCGGCACCTCAATCGAAGAGCCGCGCCTAACTCGGGTGGCCCGCATGCCCCGCTAGCAGCTAATTCCTGGCTACTCCGTCCGCCGGGGGAGCGATCATGTAGCGGGCTTCGATTGCCTTCACCTTGTTCAGGCGCCGCACAAACCGCTCTTCTCCCGACTTAAAGTTTGCGTTCAGAAATGCTGTGACAAGCTCCAGGGCGAGCGCGGAACCGATGATCCGGGCGCCCAGTACGAGCACGTTCATGTTGTCGTGCTCCACGCCCTGATGGGCGGAATAAGTGTCATGGCACATGGAAGCCAGGATCCCCGGCATCTTGTTCGCCGCGATACCGACACCCACGCCGCTGCCGCAGATTAGAATACCTCTTTCAGCCTGGCCTGCCTGTAACGCCTTGCCGACGGCCTCCGCGAAATCCGGGTAGTCCGACGGCTCAGTGTTGTACGCCCCGAGGTCGATTACCTCATGACCCCGGCGTTCGAGATCTGCGCGTACCTCCTCTTTCAATTCGAAGCCCGCATGATCAGCGGCTACTACAAGCTTCATGGTGCACTCCTCATGGTTGCAACTACTTCTTCTTCGCCAGTTCGACCAGGTTTCGCGCTTTGCTGGCCACGTTTTCTACGTTAAACCCGAGGTGTTCGAGCGCGACCGGCCCCGGTGCGGACGCACCAAAGCGATCGAGCCCAATTACGTCTCCATGACGGCCTACATACTTCCACCAACCCTGCGTCGCGCCTGCCTCCACAGCAAGCATTGGAATATGCTCCGGAAAGACCAGCGCCTTGTACTCTGCGCTCTGCTCCTCGAAAACTCGCCAGCTGGGCATGGACACAACGCGGGCCGCAATGCCTTCGCTGGCAAGTTGCTGGGCAGTCTTGAGAGCCAGCCACACCTCGGCGCCAGTGGCGACGATCAGCACCGCTGGCGAGTCCCCACCTTGTTCCAGCACATACGCACCCTTACAAACTCCGTCGAATACGTTGTACTTTTCCGCATCGAGTATCGGCAGATCCTGCCGCGAAAGCGCCATGAAGCATGGACCTTTTCTCTCCAGGGCCAAGCCCCAGACAGCAGAAGTTTCGTTGGCATCCGCCGGACGAAAGTCGGTCATCTGCGGCAGCGCGCGTAACGCCATCAGATGTTCGATGGGCTGATGGGTAGGGCCGTCTTCGCCGAGTGCGATGGAGTCGTGCGTATAGACGAAGATCGAGTGGGACTGCATGAGCGCGGCTAGTCGCAGGGCGGGCTTGCAGTAGTCCGAAAAGACAAAAAAAGTGGAACCATAAGGTATCAGCCCACCATGAACCGCCATGCCATTCACCATGGAACACATGGCAAACTCGCGAACACCGAAGAAAAGATTTCTCGCCGCGGGATCGAGGTGGAAGTTGCCCCCATCCTTCAGGATTGTTTTGGTCGATGTGGTCAGATCGGCTGCTCCTCCGAACAACTCCGGCACCGCCTTCGCGATGGTGTTCATCACGTTGCCGCCCGCAGTGCGTGTCGCCATCGGCTTCGCATCCGCAGGGACCACTGGCAAAGTCTTCTGCCACCCTGGAACCAGTTTACCCGCCATCACGCGCTCAAACTCCCCGGCTAGTTCCGGGTTTTTGCCCTTGTAGGTGGCAAAAATCTGCTGCCACTCACGCTCTTCCTGCGCGCCCTTTTCTACGGCCTCAAGCCAATTCTTGCCGGCCTCGTCGGGGACGTAAAAGCTCTTGTCCTCCGGCCAGCCTAGATTTGTTTTGGTCGCGATCACGGCGTCCGCACCGAGGGGCTCTCCATGGGCTTTGCTGGTGCCGGCCTTGGGACTGCCGTAGCCAATGATGGTGCGCACGGCGATAATCGATGGCTTGTCAGTCACCGCCTTCGCCGCCTCGATTGCGGCGGAGATGGCCACCAGATCGTTACCGTCCTCCACCCTCTGCACGTGCCAGTGGTAGGCCTCAAAGCGCTTTTCCACGTCCTCGGTGAACGAAAGTGCCGTGGGTCCATCGAGGGAGATCAAATTGTCGTCATAGAGGCAGATCAGCTTACCCAGCCCGAGTGTTCCCGCCAGCGACGCGCTTTCATGCGACACGCCTTCCATCAAATCGCCGTCGCCACACATCATGTAGGTGTAGTGATCCACCACGTCGAAGCCCGGCTTGTTGTATACGGCGGCGAGATGCCGTTCCGCTACGGCCATGCCTACACTCATCGCAAAGCCTTGCCCCAGTGGCCCCGTGGTTACTTCCACGCCGTCCGTCTCGCCGTATTCGGGATGTCCGGCGGTATGCGAGCCCCATTGCCGAAACTGCTTCAGGTCATCCATTGACACCTTGTATCCAGTCAGGTGCAGCACGGAGTAGAGAAGCGCCGACGCATGTCCGTTCGACAAAACAAAGCGGTCGCGGTTGGACCATTTAGAGTTGGCTGGATTATGCCGCATGAATTTGTGGAAGAGAAGATAAGCCATTGGCGCGTCTCCCAGGGGTGCCCCGGGGTGCCCGCTCCTGGCTTTTTCTACGGTGTCAACGGCCAGGAAGCGCAGTGTATTGATGGATAGCTGGTCGAGTTCGCTCATCGTCCTCTTCTCTTTGTCAAAAATATTTCCGCTGCCAGTTCTTCCGACGGCTGCACACATTGCAGCAACGGCCCCAGGGGCGCTATGCCATTCTCCTCTTGGATGTCAGGAAGAACGATTCTGTGCGCCATTTTGTTCTGTCTGAAATAAAGCCGTGAGACGCAACCATTGCTTCGGAAGTTTGAGAATAAACGAAATCCACCCGAAGTGCCTCACGGGACGTGTGACTATCCGAAGTGTCGGCGCCCTACAATACCTGGGAGTTGGTATCGGGGTCGGGGTGGAAGGCTACTTCGCGCATGGCATGGCTGATCTCGCGATTTTTCATGAAATTTTCCCATAGGAAGCCGGTTCGCAGATTTTCCGCCATTAGAAGGCTGATTCCCTGGTTGATTCCTAGAACGTCCTCAGCCAGCCAGCCACTCTTGGGGTGCAGAGCATCCACAAATCCGTAACGCGTCCACGTCTTGCCCCCCATCATCCCGCGCAGGTTCAACAGCACGTGCGAGGTCTCTGCGGGCAGAAAAGGGAGGGAACCGGCCGTAGCGCTGGGGACTACCGTACCATCCAGCTCGCCCAACGCAGGGGGGCCTCCCCACACCCGGTAGCCCTGCCGCGAATCCGAGGCCGTGATGCCCCATAAATCCTGGTCCAGCCAAGGAAATTTCTGCCCCAGCCCCATGCAGAAAAGCTGGTGCGCCCGGGTGGCGGCAATGGAGTTGCTGAAGTAGTTGGCGTGACGATCCCGCTGATCGCGGTAGTCGCACCATGCATGGGCATATTGGTGAATGAAGAGTGGGGCCACTCCGCTGATGTACTCAATTCCCCCGAAATTGATGAGTGGGCGCTGCAGGTCATCCCACCGGGCGGGGGGAATGGGGTGCGTCGGCGAGCCAATCGCCATCAGGTACATCGTCATCAGCTCGGCGTAGATGTCCCATCGATACTGCAGAAATCCCTGGTCCGGCAGCCAGCCCATGGAGAGAGCCGTGCCCCCGTTCAGCATCCACTCCCAATCAATCCGGCGGTAGAACGTGGTCGCAAGAGCCGCAATGCGCGCGTTGCCCGCAAAATACTGTCTGCAGAGCAGCACGCCGCTCAAGAGCAGGGAGGTGTCGATCGACGACAACTCCGACCCGAAGAGCCGCTGGCCGCTCTCCAGATCGATAAAGTGATAGAGAAACCCATGCTCGTGAGGACAGGTTTCCAGCAAAAATGCGAGCGTTTTTTCCACGCGCTCCTCACATTGCGAGGGCACCAGATAGTGTCGCTTGGCCGCGATGCAGAGCGCGCTAAGGCCAAAGCCGGTGGCCGCAGCACTGCAAACACGGCTCAGAGATCGGCCAGCGGCTGGCGCCCGGTCTCTTACTAATCCGGTTTTGGGGCTCGCCTCGTTGTAGAAGTAATCGCAGGCGCGCGCCTCCATGTCGTCCAGCAGGGCCTCTGCCTGCTTGGAGACCTGGGTGAGCGGCCGATTGATAAAGACGCCGGGCGGATGCTCGTATTTCGTCGCCGCCTGGCTCTCCGTCTTCGGCTCCTGCCCGGGAGTGGTGGGCGGGGCCTGCTGCTGGTTCTGGAAACCGTCGGCCAAACTCAGCGCCGGACTGCCGAGGGCAAGCATACCGGTAGCGCCGGCCCGCCTGAGGAGCTGTCTTCGCGTCATTTCAGACGTCATGCGGGAAGGAGCCAAGGCCAGCAACTCTCACAAGCGCAATTTGAACGGACGCACCCGGGAATCGCGTCATACTCCACAGTGTAAGGGAAAACCACATCAGCTTGTCTCTAACCCAAGGGGAGCATCCCCTAAGACTTTCATTGCAGGCACGAAGAAAGCTGCACCCGTCGACGAGCTTTTGCATCCATACCATCGTAAGAGGAGTATGAAAGGGCATTGCCCTTGGCCACCTCTGCGCAATCTACCCAGAACAACCGGCAAACGGAAACGCTGCCAGGAGGATTAATTTGGCTTACGAACTCGCACCTCTCCCCTACGACTACGCTGCGCTTGAGCCCCACATCGACGAAGCAACCATGAAATTGCACCACGACAAGCATCATCAGACTTACATTACCAACCTGAACGCAGCCATCGAAAAACATCCCGATCTGGCAAGTCACACGCCCGAAGATCTGTTGAAAAATCTCTCTACCATTCCCGAGGATATCCGCGCAGTCGTGCGCAACAATGGTGGCGGGCACGTGAACCACACCATGTTCTGGTCACTGATGAAGGCCAACGGTGGTGGCCAGCCGACGGGAAAGATTGCGGAGCAGATCAAAAAGGACTTCGCCAGCTTCGACGACTTCAAGAAGCAGTTCAACGAGACGACTGCCAAGCAATTCGGCTCGGGCTGGGGCTGGCTGGTACTGGAGGCCGGTAAGCTCAAGATCACTACCACGCCCAACCAGGACAATCCGCTATCGATCGGGCTCTTTCCTATCCTCGGCAATGACGTGTGGGAGCACGCTTACTATCTGAAATATCAAAACCGGCGTCCCGAATATTTGGCTGCGTGGTGGAATACGGTGAACTGGGGCGAGGTCAACAAGCGGTTTGAAAAGGCGGAGTCCCAAGTCGCGCCGTCCTAGGTCGCGCCATTTCGAACATCGTAAGGGCGAATAGCTCGTGAGTTATCAGCCGGGCTATTCGTCTTTTTTTGAGAGGGAACCCCCGCCATTAGTGGTCCGGGCAAGCTTTTACCCTGTCAGCGGAAATCTCTCGCGGACTAACGTCAACCCCTCCTCGCGTGTGTGTATGTGACCTTCGAGTTGTGCATCTTCCGTCGTGCGCAGCATTTCCTTGAAGGTCTTTCCGGGCCTATAACCCGCCGCCATCAAATCGCGCCCGGTAACCAGCAGCACAGGCCGCACCGTGTCTGGGGGCATGGACTCATAACGTTCCTGGGCAAAATCGTAGAGTTCCAGACCACCATGGCTGGACAGACAATCCAGGCGATGGAGCGCGAGATGCTCATCGAAACGCGGCAGTCGAAAAAAGCGCTTCAGCGTGGAGTCCTTCATTTTCTCTACATCGCCAAACCGCATGTGATTCTCTACCAGCGACACAATCTGCGCGGTATCTTCATTTGAGAAACGCAGCCGCCCACAGATTTCTTCCGTAATCTTCACTCCGACCTCGACATGGCCATCGAAGCGGATCCGCTCTGGTGCACGCCGGAAGGTCGCGGGTTTGCCAACATCGTGCAACAGCGCCCCCCACGCCAGGGCAGGCGTACAGCCGGCGTCCAGCTTTTCAAGCAGCAGCAGCGTATGAATCCACACATCGCCTTCAGGATGGTATTGCGGTGGCTGCTCCACACCCTGCATGCGCTCGATCTCCGGCAGAACCCAATGCAGCAGCCCGGTCGCGTTCAGCAAATCGAAGGCGCGCCTGGCCCTGCCCTCGGTCAGCATGCGCGTCAGTTCGTCGCGGATTCTCTCCTTGCTCACCAGCACAATTTCTGAGGCTTGCGCTCGGATAGCCCCAGCAGTGGCCGGTTCAATGTCGAAGCCGAAGCGTGCGGCGAAGCGCACTGCCCGCAGCATGCGCAGCTTGTCCTCGGTAAAACGTGTGTGCGGATCGCCGATGGCACGCACCAGTCCGCCAGCGAGATCGCTTCTGCCGCCAACAAAGTCGAGGACGGCGCCCGCCATGTCGCCCGGCTTTGCAAGCTGGAGCGGATGGGCCAGCAGGAGCGGATCCATCAGCATGCCGTTGATGGTGAAGTCCCGCCGCTGTACATCCTCCTCAGCGCTGCCGGAAAAGCTGACTTCGTCCGGCCGCCGCCCGTCGGAGTAGGCTCCATCACTGCGAAATGTAGCCACCTCGGTTACGTTTTCGCGCCCACCCTCGCCCGATGCAACCAGTACGACGCCGAAATGTGCCCCCACGGCGAAGGTCCGGGGAAACAGGTTCAGCACAACCTCGGGTTGCGCATCCGTGGCCACGTCAAAGTCCGCAGGCTCATGGCCCAGCAGCAGATCGCGGACACATCCTCCAGCGTAGTAGGCGTGAAAGCCTGCGGAGCGCAGCTTCGCGACGACCGCGAATGCCGCCTGCTCTGCGCCTTTTCCCGCTCCGTTTCCTGCCATTGCGACCACTCCACTACTATAGAGGTGTGACGCATGTTAGACCCGCTGGGCCAGCTTTGACCGATGAAACATCGACCGGCAGCGGCCTCATCCTCGCAATTGAAAGTTCCTGCGACGAAACCGCGGCCGCAGTGGTTGAACGTGGTTCGCACACACTATCCAGCGTGGTGGCATCGCAGATTGCCATCCATTCCCGCTACGGCGGAGTGGTTCCGGAACTGGCCTCGCGCGAGCATCTGCGCAACATCGTGCCAGTGGTCCGCGCGGCGCTCGACAGAGCTGGATGCACGCTGAGCAATCTGGATGCTATAGCAGTTACCTCCGGCCCGGGGCTGGCTGGAGCTTTGCTGGTCGGCATCAGCTATGCCAAGGCACTGGCCTACGCCACCGGCAAGCCTCTCCTTGCCGTCAACCACATCGAAGGGCACATCCACGCCGTCTTGTTGGAGCAGCGTCAACTATCCGCGACCGCTGCAGCGGATTCCATAAGTCAGCCCATGCCGCTACCGGCGCTGGCGCTGGTTGTTTCTGGCGGCCACACCCACCTCTACCTGACCCGGCAGCAGGGCTCACCCCGCGACGGAGGCTGGACTTATCAGAATGTTGGCCGCACCGTGGATGACGCAGCCGGTGAGGCATTTGATAAAGTTGCCAAACTGCTGGGACTGGGCTATCCCGGCGGCCCGTGGATCGATGGACTCGCTCCCCATGGAAATTCCAAGGCAGTTGCGTTCGCTTTCGCCCAGGTCAAGGCCAAACTGCACCGTCCCGGCCAACGCGCCGCCATGCCCCGCTTTCTATTCTCTTTCAGTGGCATCAAAACAGCCGTCCTGCGCTACGTTGAGGTTCATGATTTGCAGTCGTCTATCCGTGCGCGGCATGGTGCTCTCGCCGAAATCACCAGCCCCCTTCTCAGCGATGTTCTTCCCCTCTGCGATGCCCAGACGCTGGATTTGATCGCCTCATTCCAACGGGCGGTTGTGGGGGATCTGAAGCGCAAGACCTTCCTCGCGGCCGAGGTCCTCGGCGCGCACTCTATCCTGGTCTCGGGCGGAGTGGCCGCCAATCAGGAATTGCGTACCCGGTTCACGGCTGAAGCGGCCAAACGAGGCATGCCGGTTGCTTTTCCCTCCTTGGCACTCTCTACCGACAACGCGGCCATGATCGCGGCTGCTGCCTGGCCCAAGCTGCTGGCGGGCGATTTCGCTCCAGCCAATCTATCTGCCGACCCATCTCTCGCCTTGGGCCGGTAAGCAGCGAGCCTCTCCCGGCGCAAACAAGGTTCTTCTCCTTCGTCCTTCGGAATCGGGCCGCGGTGTCGCGGCAGGCCTCCCCGGTCAGTCCTTGCTGGCTGATAGAATCGCGTTTGGCCTAAATCCATTTGAGCGCCTCCGTAGCTGCTCCTTAAAGAACGCTGCCTGCAATGACGATTCGCCTCTTCAACACGCTTACAAACAATATCGAAGAACTTTGCCCCGGCGACGGCAAGACACTCCGCATGTACGCCTGTGGCCCTACTGTTTACGACTACGGGCACATCGGGAACTTTCGCACGTTTGTCCAGGTAGATGTCCTGCGCCGCTTTCTCAGGCTGCAGGGGGTCGAGGTGCGTCACGTCATGAACATCACCGACGTGGACGATAAAATTATCCGCAACGCCGCCGCCGCAGACGTGTCGATCGCCGAATACACGCCCCGCTTTGAAGATGCCTTTTTTGAAGACCTCGATGCACTCGCCGTGGAGCGGCCCGAGGTGATCTCGCGTGCCACTGAGTGCATCCCGGAGATGGTCGCTCTCATCCAGCGGCTGGCATCCCAGAACCTGGCTTATAAGACCAAAGACGGATCGTGGTACTTCCGCATTGCTGGCGATCCTGAGTACGGCAAGCTGTCAAAAAAGGATTTCACCGGCATCAACGACGGTGCGCGCATCGATCTGGACGAGTACGACAAGGATTCCGCCCGCGACTTTGCTCTCTGGAAAGCGCCCAAGCCAGGCGAATATCACTGGAACACCGAGCTTGGCCCCGGTAGGCCGGGTTGGCACATAGAGTGCTCCGCCATGGCGATGAAGTATCTCGGTGAGAGCTTTGATCTGCATGCGGGGGGCGAAGACCTGATGTTTCCCCACCACGAAAATGAAATCGCGCAGTCGGAGAGCGCCACCCACAAACCTTTTGCCCGCCACTGGATGCATGTCCGCTTCTTGCTGGTGGAGGGCAAAAAAATGTCCAAGTCCGAAGGTAATTTCTATACCCTGCGGGACCTGTTGCTCAAGGGCCACAAGGCGGCGGCCATCCGCTTGCTCCTCCTCTCAAATCCCTACCGGCATCAGCTCAACTTCACGTTTGATGGCCTGCTTGATGCGACCAGTTCCGTCGAGCGGCTTCGCACATTTCACCAACGTATCCTGGGAGGTAAATTCCCCGAGGGAGCAAACCCCGACCTGGCCGCGGTGACTGACAAGGCCCGCGAGGACTTCACTGCGGCATTGGCGAACGACCTGAACACAGCGGAGGCGCTTGCTGCCATCTTCGATCTGGTGCGGGTTGGCAATGTTGTATCGGATTCCGGCTCCCTTTTGGCCGGCAACGCCGCGCAGATTATCGAGGTACTGGATCGTTTCGACGCTGTCTTTGCGGTGTTGCAGGATCGCGATGCTGATCTCACACGCGCGGCACTGGCGTGGGCAGAGCGCGAGGGCCGGCTGGATCAGGTAGCCGCCTCCGTCCTGGTGCAGGCATCGCTCAGTGACGCCCAGATTGATGCGTTGATAGCGGAGCGCAACGAGGCTCGGCGCTCCCGCAATTTCGCCCGTAGCGACGGAATTCGTATGGAATTAAGCGAAAAGGGAATTTTGCTCGAAGACTCCAAGGACGGCGTTCGCTGGAAGAGAAAGTAGCATCCTGGCCGGAGAGTTAGGGCGCTAGCGAACCAGATGTCAGCACCGGCGCATTCGGTCCCTGCAATTAGGGGACGCGCCTATACACTTTTCGAAATGGAGGCTGTCAATATGGAAGCGAACGAAGCAATGGAGCTGAAGGAACATGGGGAGGAGGCCGGACATGACCCGTCGCTACGCCCCTCCACTTTCACCATGAGCATTCTCGCAATTCTTGTCGCGCTCACTTCCGTCCTTGGTCATCGCACCCACACTGAGGCGGTTCTAGTACAAACCCGGTCTAGCGACGAATGGAACCTCTACCAGGCGAAAAAGATTCGCCAAACAGATACCGCGCTCGCCGCAGACCTGCTGTCCACCCTCGCCCTGCGCGACGAGGCAGCCGCGAAAAAGTTGCAAGAGAGTTACAGAACCCACCAGGAAAAGTGGACCGAAGACCTCGCGGAAGAGCAAAAGAAAGCAACCGAACTTGAGGCAGAGGTTGCCCTGATCGAAAGGCGTGCCACCCGCTACGATCTAGGCGAAGCGCTGCTGGAGATCGCGTTGGTAATCACCTCGATTACTCTGCTCACACGCAGGCAAACATTCATGTATTTCGGCTGGACCTTCGGAGCGGTGGGAATCATTTGCGCGGCTTCGGTCCTGCTCCTCCACTAATAGCTATCGTGAACAGACCAGTTGCACGTCTCGCTTTGGGGCGGGGACAATGCAGCCCAGTTGCGGCTTCCCATTACGAAAACCCGAATCTCGCTTTCGCTTATCCATGCAATCCTGCGTGATAGCCTCGATAAATGGGCAGCAGGCTGGAGACGGACTTCCTGATCGTTGGCGCGGGAATTGCAGGCTTGCGCGCCGCCATTGAACTGGCCGGAGCGGGCCGCGTACTGGTAGTCACCAAGGAGCAGTTGGGCGAGTCGAATACCAACTATGCACAAGGGGGAATCGCCGTCGCCTTAGGTGGAGAAGAAGATGTTGAGCTCCACTTGGACGACACGACGCGGGCCGGTGATGGCCTGGTAAATAAAACAGCGGCAGCAATCCTCGTGGAGGAAGGTCCCCTGCGCGTCGAAGAATTGCTGGAGTGGGGAACTCGTTTCGACCGCGAACACGGCGAGCTCATGCTGACTCGCGAAGGAGCGCACAGCCGCTCACGAATTCTGCATGCCAATGGGGATGCGACCGGCGCGGAAATTGGGCGGTCCCTTCTGCAGCATGCTCGCTCCATCCCCAATATCACTCTGGCGGAGTGGAGGACCTGTGAGGAACTGATCACTGACGGAGACACCGTCATCGGTCTTGTCCTGGTCACCCGCGATGGCGAACGCCAGACGGTAAGCGCACGAGCAGTGCTACTGGCGAGCGGAGGCGCGGGGCAGGTCTACAGCGATACCACGAATCCTGCCGTGGCTACCGGCGATGGCATTGCCATGGCGTGGCGCGCAGGCTCCGAGATTGCCGACATGGAGTTCTATCAATTTCACCCCACGGCTCTGAGTCTGCCCGGGGTGCCGCGCTTTCTGCTCAGTGAAGCGCTACGGGGCGAAGGCGCGTGGCTGCGCAATTCTAGGCAGGAGCGCTTCATGGAGCGCTATCATCTACTGCTCGAACTGGCTCCGCGGGATATTGTGGCGCGAGCCATCACCCGCGAGGGAATAGGCGCGAGTCCGGGCGACACTTTGCCTGTATATCTCGACATGCGCCAGGTCACCGGGCTAAATCTGAATCAACGTTTTCCGGGGATCAGTTCGTTCCTTCGCGAGCATGGGCTGGAGCTTGGGCGCGACCTGATTCCGGTGCGTCCTGCCGCCCACTACCTGATGGGCGGGGTCAAGACAGATGTCCATGGGAGGACTTCGCTCAAACGTCTCTACGCGGCAGGCGAGGTGGCGTGTACCGGCGTCCACGGAGCCAACCGGCTGGCCAGCAATTCGTTGCTGGAAGGGCTGGTGTTTGGCGCTCGCGCTGCGGCGGAGATGCGCGAAGAAACTTCTTTCTCCGCCAGGATGGAAGCTTTGCCGGAGCACACTTTGCCGGAGTACACGCCGGTGAGGCGGACTTCGACGACGTCACCACAACCATCTCCTCATACTCCCCCCGTTGCAGATCTGGCCGCGTCGATCCAGCACACGATGTGGGTGAAGGCGGGGTTGCTGCGTGATCGTCAAGGCCTCGAGGGTGCGGCTGAGGATCTGCGCGACATCGCGGCTGCGATCCCAAGGACCAACACCCGCCCGGCGATCGAGCTTTGCAGCCTGCACGCTGTAGCTACCCTGATTGTCCGCTCTGCCCTGGCGCGCGAAGAAAGCCGAGGAGCACATTATCGCAACGACTTTCCGCAGCGGGACGATGTGACGTTTCAAAAGCACTCGGTCGTCAGCGGCGACGGTCGGGTGCAGTTTGTAGAGGAGTAAGCCTTGACTCGCAATCAGGAGGCCATGTGCGCTCGTTTTGCCGGGAGCATGACGGAAAGCACTACGGCAACAGCAAGAATGGCGAGGATCACACCGAGCGAAACGGTCACGGGAATCACAATCCAATGCGTCGTCAGCATCTTGAGGGCGACGAAGGCCAAAATAGCAGCAAGTCCGTAGTGCAGCAGCCGGAAGCGGTCCAGGTAGCCGGAGAGCGCAAAGAAGAGCGAGCGCAGACCGAGGATCGCAAAGATGTTCGAAGTGTAAGCGATGAAGGGTCTTCGCGTCACCGCAAGCACAGCCGGGATGGAATCGAGGGCGAAGATCAGATCGGTAACCTCGATCGCGAGAATAATCAACAGAAAGGTCCGCAAGCCCGGCCCGGCCCCCTTCGGACCCGAGCACGACTGGATCCAGCGGATCCACCGTGGGCGCGCATCTGCACTGGCGGGATCTGCGGCCTCCGGGGTGTGCCGCATCAAGCGGATCGCGGCAATCATCAGCAGCACTCCAAAGACATACTGGATCCACTCGAAACGCCGCAGCAGTGAAATACCCGCCGCGATGAACAGCGCGCGCATGATGATCGCGCCCGCAACTCCCCACAGCAGGGCACGATGCTGCTCTACTGCCTTCAGTGAGAAAGTGCGAAAAAGCAACAGGAAGACGAACAGATTATCGACGCTGAGTGACGTCTCAATCAGATAGCCGGAGACAAACTCCAGCGCGGGCTGATGACCCTGCGTGCGCAGGATCCAAAACGAGAACACTCCGGCGAGAACGGCCAGAAACCCTGTCCATCCCCAGGCCACACGAGCCGGAAGCTGATGGCTCGTGCCCTGAAGCAGAAACAGGTCCGCGAGCAAAAGCACCAGCACCAGCACATGAAAGCCGATCCAGTAGGAGAGTGGCGCACCTTCTATCATTGCGGGTTGCTATCTCCTTCCACTGGAGCGATTCCACTTCAGATATAAGTAAGTCGCAGGGCCGGACGCGGCTTTCCCGTCAAAAGTCCTCCCATCGCGACTGTTCTCAGTACGCAGCAAATTCGAATTGCTGTCGCACCACAGGCCGGGCATGATTCAAAGATCCGCAATATCGAGATTGGGGCTTAGCGTTGATTTACCAGTCGAATGGACTCGAGAAACGTGTCCCCAACAATTGTCAGGCTCTTTGCACTCAGCTTACCCATCGTGTCCTCCGTAGTGTGATGCCAGGAGTTGTTAGGCCCGTAGTCCAGATCGATTACATCCGCGCAGGGCACGCCCCGCTGCATGAACGGTAGATGATCATCTTCGACCGCACCCTCGTTCCGGAAGAAATAGTCTTGATAGCCATATTTCGTCGCCGCTTCCTTCACCAGGTCCAGCAGCCAGCCGGTGGAGTTGGAGTCCCTCTGAATGTCCAGATCACGATCGCCGATCATGTCAGCGAGAAATAGGGCCTTGATGCGCTTAAGGTTTCCGTCATTCTGCCATTTCGCCGCCAGGTGCCGGCTTCCGTAGGTCGAGTCGGACCGGGACCATTCGCGGACGGCTTCCTCTCCATCGAAGAAAACCATCCATACGCTGTACCCCTCAAGCTGCTTGCCGCGCAGGTGGTTCGCAATCTCGATCAACAGGCCCGTGGTGGCACCCCCGTCGTTAGCTCCTACAAAACCAGTGTCGCGCAACGGGTAGTTGGTCTCGTAGTGCGTGGCCAGCACGATCACCCCGTCTTTCTTCCCGGGGAATCGGACGATGAGATTGTGCAACTGCATGGGGCCGGCCGGCGTATTGGCGGTGAAGGTGTCGTCTTCAAGCGCATCCTTCGCAAACTGCTTCTTGAGGAATGCTTCTGCTTTGATGTGGCCTTCGCTTCCCGGCCAGCGTGGGCCTATAGCGACAAACTGGCGCGTCGTCTCCAGTGCCCGAGCGCCATTGAAGTGCCCCACGGCCCCAGCCAGCGCAGGGACGGGCGCCAGAATTGCAATCCCCACGAGCGAACATGCCAGGGTCATTCCGAGCTGACGGGCCAGGCTCCGCGAGATCATTCCTGCTTTGCCTTCTTTCGTGTTCTGTGATCCGGGTGGACCATATAAGCGACACCCATGCTGATGAAGTAGAGAATCACCATCGGCGCGGCAAAGACGCACATCGTCAACACGTCGGGCGTTGGCGTAATGATGGCTGCAATGATGAAAATCGCCAGGATGGCATAGCGCACGTTTTTCCACAAAAAGCCCGCGCTCACAATGCCGAACAAGGCCAGGAACATGATCAGGATGGGCAATTCAAAGGTGAGCCCAAGCCCCAGGATCACCGTCATGAACAGGTCGGTGTACTCGTTGATTTCAATCAGCGGCTTAAAATCTCCGGCGTATCCGATCAGGAATTCAAGCGCGTGGGGATAGACAAAGCGATATCCGAAGTAAGCCCCGGCGAGAAACAACCCCACCGTAGCCGACATAAATGGCACCACATAGCGCTTCTCATTCTGGTACAGGCCGGGCGCGATGAACATCCACACCTGGTAGAGCACGAACGGTGCCGCGAGAATCGCCCCACCCACAAAGCTGATTTTCAAGTAGAGGTTAAAGGGGTCGATGGGATTGTGATAAACGAGCTGGGGATCAAGGTGATGCGCAGTCAGCGCGGTCACGATCGGCTTCTGCATTACCTCAAAAATCTTCTGGTGAAATCCGTAGGCGATAAAGAAGGCGAGCGCGATAAAAATTGCTGAGTGGATAATGCGCCGGCGCAGCTCCTCAAGATGTTGCATCAGGCTCATGCCGGGCAGGTCCACACGGTCATTTACCGCGGCGCGGGCGCGGTCGATCATATCAACCATGATGGATAGGGGCCTGTTCGCTCTCTGCCATAGGGGCGGTATCGGGATACATTTCCGTGCCCGGTAACTTCTCGGTCACGGCAGTTTGTATGGCAGATTCTTCCGCCGGCTCGGTCGGTGGGTGCTCCAGCGTGGTCTCCGCGGCTGGAGCGATCACGAGGCTCTCTGGCGCCGGGTGTAGTTCGGATTCCCGTTGCGCGTAAAAGTCCTCGGCCGTTGCATGCTCTGTCGTGGCCGGGGGGGCAGGTGCGACGGTTTCAGGGGTTGTCGTATCCGCAATGCCCGCCTCGACTCGGTACCGGTTAGGAGGAGCTGTACTTACCGTCTCCCCGACCGAGGGTGGCAGGATTCTTGGCTCAGTCTCCTCGATCGGAGTCAGTGGCTCCGTCGTGCCGTCGGACGCGAGTAGCACGGTTGATCCATCCGGCAGGGAAGCGGTGGTCGAGGTTGTAGCGGCCGTAAGCGCGAAGGCTGCCTGGGTCTCAGCGTCGATCTTCTTTTGACGGTCCGCCTGCTCCGCGGCCCGCAACTCATCTTCCATCTGCATCTTGAAGTCATTGCTGGCGCGGCGAAACTCCATCATCAACTTGCCCGCCTGGCGCGCGATTTCCGGCAGCTTCTTGGGGCCGAATAGGACTAGCATCAGTCCAAAAATGAAAATGGAGTCCATGAAATGCATCGATCACCATGATACCTGCGATTCGGGAAGGTCCACAATGGATGGAATTAGGCCCGCGCCGGTCGAGTATTGTGTACGCCCTGATGCTACGGTCGCAAAAGCGTTCTTGGATCTCTTAACGTCCGTATTAAAATAGAGGTCGGGCGCGCTTCTCCGGTTTCGCTCGACTTACTGCGACTCCAACCAAAGCAGCGCATCCAACATATTCTAGGGTGCAACATCCCCGTGGGTTGGGCGCTATCCGTTCCAGCGCAGCGAATCCACTGCAGCCTCGAAAGTGCTTTCAACATCCCCGTCCTGCGTACATGCGCCGGACTGAAGGCGGACACTTTGAGCGTACTGACCGAAGCAGTTGCTGTACGAACGCGTGAGAATCAAGCAGGCGACCAATGCTCGCTAGAGCACTACCTCACGCTCCCTGACCACACCATGGACGCCCGCATCGCGGCCGCAAGGGCGCGCCTCGGCTCCACCACCATTTTGCTCGGGCACCACTACCAGCGCGACGAAGTGATTCGCTTCGCGGACTATACTGGTGATTCCTACAAACTCTCCAAAATTGCCGCCGAAACCAAAGCCAGCTACATCGTCTTTTGTGGCGTCCATTTCATGGCGGAAAGCGCCGACGTGCTCGGACGCGACGGGCAGCAGATCATCCTGCCGGATTTGAACGCAGGCTGTTCCATGGCGGACATGGCGGATATCACCCAGGTAGAGGATTGTTGGGAATCTCTCGAGCGCCTCGGCCTGACAACGACAATGGTTCCGCTTACTTACATGAATTCGGCGGCCGCGATCAAGGCATTCTGCGGCGAGCGCGGCGGTCTGGTATGCACCTCCTCCAACGCCCAGTCAGCCTTCCGATGGGCCTTTGCTCGAGGAGAGAAGATTCTCTTCATGCCGGACCAGCACCTCGGCCGTAATACCGCGTGGGCAATGGGTATTCCGTTAAATGAGATGGTCGTATGGGACCCTTACCAAATTAACGGTGGGGTCGCCCCAGATCGTTTGCGCGCGGCGAAAGTCGTCCTGTGGAAGGGCCACTGCTCCGTCCACCAGCGCTTCCTGCCGGACCACGTGGATGCGGTTCGTGCAAGGTACCCGGGGATTCAGGTGATCGTGCATCCCGAGTGCCGCTGGGAGGTCTGCCAGAAGGCCGACGCGCTCGGCTCAACCGAGGGACTGATCAAGCGGGTGAACGATGCGCCTGCGGGAACCATGTTCGCTGTGGGCACCGAAATTCACCTCGTTAACCGCATGGCCCAGCGATTTGCCGCGCAGAATAAGCGCGTGATCACCCTCGATGACACCGGCTGCCTGTGCACCACGATGTATCGCATATCGCCTCAACACCTAGCGTGGTCGCTCGAAAATCTCGTCGAGGGCCGCGTCGTCAATCAGATTAAAGTGCGCGATGATGTGAAGCATTGGGCTCGCGTCGCGCTTGACAGAATGCTCGAGATTCGGGGTTAAGCAGTGAAGACTTTTACGCTCGAAGAAGCGCAGGCGGTGCTGCCTGTAGTGGAGTCGTTGCTCGCGCGCGCCATGGAGGCACGGCGTGCCGCCGCCGAAATCGAACGCGACCTGCAGCAATTAAGCCGGCGCATATTTCTATCCGGCGGCATGCATGTGGATGTACTCGCAGTCAACCGAGATCGCGTGGCCCACGACCAGCACAATCATCACGCTGGAAAACTACTCGCGGAAATCGATTCGATTGGTGTAGAGGTCAAAGACCTCGATACCGGTTTACTGGACTTCCCTTACAAACTCGATGATGAGGTAGTGCTGCTCTGCTGGAAACAGGGGGAGCAGCGCATCACCCACTGGCACACCATACAGGATGGATTCCGCGGAAGAAAACCCATCGACGAGCGCTTTCGCCCCAACCGGCCCAACTAAGAAAAAGTCGTTCTTCCCCGGTTACAGATAATCCCAGCTCTTCCTTTACAGATGATAAGAATTATTGTTTAATAAAAGTTGTGACGATTGCCACCGCTACCCGCTTCCGGCAAGTATGTGCCGAACATGGCCTGACGGCGACGCATCAGCGGCAGATTTTATTCGAAGTCTTACAAGGGATGACTGGACACCCTAGTCCGGAAAAAGTCTACGCAAAAGTGAAGCGGCGTATCCCCTCCGTTTCGCTTGCAACCGTCTATAAAAATATTCATCTGTTCATTGCGAGCGGTATTTTCCGCGAGGTCAGCCTCCATCACGGGTCGCTGCGCGTGGAGGTAAACAGCCGACCTCATCATCACCTCGTCTGCACCGTCTGCAGGTCCATCTCCGATATCGACGAGAAGGATCTTGGACTACTGCAAAAGCCGAAAACGCTTTCCAGCGGCTTTTTGGTAGAGCGCTACGCCGTCGATGTTCTGGGCCGCTGCCCATCCTGTCAGGAGAAGCCCTGACCCGAGAATCGAAGCATCCGCACTGCTTTCTATTCGTTCACTAAAATTAAATATGAAGGAGTACTTATACATGCTTGCTATTGGCGAAAAGTTTCCTAACTTCGAAGTAACCGCAACTGTAAGCCGGGTCAAGGGTAAGGAATTCGAGCAGATCACCAATGAATCCTACAAAGGTAAGTGGAAGCTCTACTTCTTCTGGCCGAAGGACTTCACCTTTGTATGTCCCACGGAGATCGCAGCATTCGGCAAGTTGAACAGCGAGTTCGTGGCACGCGACACACAGATCCTGGGAGGCAGCCTTGATTCGGAGTACGTCCACCTCGCGTGGCGCAACAACCATGAAGACTTGAAAGACTTGCCCTTCCCCATGCTGGCCGATGTGAAGCGTGATCTTACGGAGCAGCTAGGTATCCTGGATCCCGTGGCTGGAGTGGCACAGCGTGCCGCGTTCCTGGTCGATCCCGAGGGCATCATCCGCTTCGTCTACGTCACCGATCTTTCGGTCGGGCGTAATCCGGCAGAAGTTCTGCGTGTCCTTGACGCGTTGCAGACAGACGAATTATGCCCCTGCAACTGGCACAAGGGCGAAGAAGTTCTCCACGTCTAGTTCTTACACAACCACGCAACGGGAGCTGTCCTACTACGGCGCTCCCGCTTCGCCGCTTTTCTGAAAGGTAGTAGCACATGCAGCTTGATCCGGTGCAACTGGATACTTTAATCGATAACCTTCCTGACTATGCCAAGGATTTGAAATTGAACTACTCCACCCTGGTGCGGCAGAACACCGAGCTGACACCACAGCAACTGTGGGGAACTGTGGTTGCCAGCGCCATGGCAACGCGCAATGGCGATCTGATCCTCGCCGGTGTTCAAGCAGCCGGCAAGCAGCTTTCTGGGCAGGCGCTGGAAGCAGCCAAGACAGCGGCTGCGCTCATGGGCATGAACAACATCTATTATCGTTTTCAACACCTGTCTTCGAATGAGAAGTACAGCACTATGCCAGCGCGCTTGCGCATGAACGCCATGCGTACCCACGGAGTTGAGAGCCTTGATTTTGAGCTTTGGAGCCTGGCTGTGTCGGCCATCAATGGCTGCGGCAAGTGCGTTGATGCGCACGAAAAAGTTGTGCGCGACAAGGGTGAAAGCGAGGAGGCCATACTGGCGGTCGTACGTATCGCGTCCGTCATGCATGCAATCGGCGCTGTGCTCGATACGAATCGTGTACTTTCCGAGGAACTTGTTCCCGCATAGGCTCCGGCACGCGTCCAGCAAGAAGGCCCCGAGGGTTCGGGGCCTTTCCTATTCGGGACGTTCGAACTATGCCGAACGCATTCGAGCGGGTCAGGGCCTGCCTCCTGGGTTCCATGCCGGCTTCCAGTCCGTATTTGCAAGCCAACGGATCGGCTTGACCATCGAAGAAATTACGCGCGCCATATGGACGAAGTCGATGCGGCTCAGTTCGTCGCTCGGCTGATGATAATCCGCGTGTAACCCAAAGCTGGAAATAGTGTGTGCGACCACCCCCAACTTGGCGAGCGCGTAGTTATCGGATCGCTCGAAGAATTTCTGTTTCAGGTGGGGATCATTCACGATGTGGGCGCCGTGCCCGGCCAGCTCGCGTCCCAGATTGCTGCGATCATATCCCGTCAGCCAGACGCTGCCGTTTGGGACTGCCGGATCTGGCCGGCCAATCATCTCGAATTCCAAATTCGCGACGATGTGATCGACGGGAACGGGCGGGTGAGCAAGAAAGTAACGATTGCCAAAACCGCCGATTTCTTCTGAACCGAAGAGGACAAAGAGGATAGTTCTCCTGGGCCGCGCCTGCCGCGCCAGCGTTCGCGCCAACTCAAGTACCGCGGTTGTACCCGAAGCATCGTCATCGGCGCCATTGTAGATGGCATCTCCCCCGACAACTGGACCAATGCCAAGATGGTCGACGTGAGCCGTGAGCAAAATTGCCTCCCCATTCGTCTTAGGATCAGAACCGCGCAGGATCCCGACGACGTTCCAGGTTTCATCGCGCGAGGCCGTTTCGTAGGGGCGCAAGACCTCCTGAACCTTGTCTGGCAGTGGAGAAGGTAGCGGCGCCTTCTGGATATACCCACCCGCGCCACCACCCGGTTGGAGGCCGAAGCTTTGGAAAAGGGAAGCGACGAAGAGTGCAGCCAGGTGTTCGTCGCGCGTGGCGCTCCCCCGGCCGCGGAGTTCATCCGAGGCCAGAAAGTTCATGTCGGACTGCATGCATGCATTGCAGAATATGGGTGCTGATTCGCTGCCGTATGCCAGGTTTTCTTGTTGAAATACTCCGCGTCCGGGTACCAGCACTATCAGCAACAGCGCGAAAGAGAAAAATTTGGACATTGCAATGCAGTATAAAGTTTTAAAGATGAACAGCGAATATACGTTACCGCCCAGACTGACTGGCGGGCGGGCAACGCGGGTGTTCGCCGGACTGGCATTCCTTGGAGTGTTGCTTTCTGGCTGCGGAAAATTCTTCATCCCGCAAATCGATACTGGCGGCGGAGGAGGAGGTGGTGGTGGGGGGACCACCACGGCATCCCTGTACGTAGCCAACGCCACGGCGACGAATCCCAAGATCGCTGGCTTTTCTACCCCGGGCAGTAGCCTGGCCTTCGTAAATTTCTACCCTGTTCTTGACCGCCCCAGCACCCTGGCTATTACGCCGGGAAGCAGATTTCTCTACGCGGGCGGCACCACCGGCCTCATCTTCGTCTACGTCATCAACAGCGACGGATCCCTGACGCTGGGGAACAACGGGGCCGAAGTAGCAAGCGGTATTGTCCCCGCAGCCATGAAGGTGGACGCCACCGGCAACTGGTTGCTGGCGGCCGACTCGAACAGCCCTGCGATAGTTGCTTTCCAGATCGACCCCTCAACCGGAGGCCTGACATCGGCAATTAATTCCCCCATCGCACTCGATACCGGTAGACCCAGCCATATTGCCATGACCCCCGATAATCGGACCACGTATGTCTCCCTTGCCACTGGTGGAGTAGACATCCTCAGCTTTGACCCTGTCTCTGGCGCGCTCACGAGAGTTGGATTGCTACGGCCACTGTCTTCCCTCGCGGCCGACACCGGACTGGCTGTTAATCCCGCGGGTACCTATCTTTACGTCGGAGAAACGGGAGGCAACGTACTGCGCGTTTTGAAGATAGGTACAAACCCAGCCCTCAGCGAGTTGCCAGGCTCGCCCTACCTCGTTCGTTTGGGACCGGCCGCAGTGCTGGTCGATGGCACGGGCACTGACGTGTATGTACTCAATAACAGCGATAAGTCGATCAGCGGATTCTCCGTAGCGACTTCCGGTGCGTTGGCGGAACTAGCGGGATCTCCCTATGCCACGGGCCTGAATCCGATCGACATGGTATTGGACAGCTCCAAAGGCTATCTTGCGGTCGTTTGTTCGGGTGGATCGCCGGACCTGCAATTGTTCAACTTTGATGCCACCACGCCTGGAAAGCTTACATCCGTAGCCATGGCAACCACTGGCACGGATCCCACTACGCCACTGGCCATCGTGGCCACCCACTAATCTTTGAGTGCTATGCTCATCATGATTACGCGGTGAGTTCACACCGCATCTCAATCCCCCGGCTCAGAAGTGCAAATACGCTTTTCCAAAGTATTCGCTATAAGCACGAACACCCTTCTGGTACTGATGCTGTTGCCTTGGCTCGCGGGATGTGGCAGGTTCCGCCCACATGCAAAAGCCGAGGTTGTCTATGTGATGGTCAAGCAGACCTTTCTGCGGGACCGCGTTGCTGCGCTGTCCAACCGCATCGCCACCGTTGTCAACGGTCAGCGCCTGGAGATCGTCGAGCGCGGGCGCCACTTCCTCAAGGTCAAGACCGAGAAGAACGAGGTCGGCTGGGTTGAAGAGCGCGCCGTGATCGATGAAACGGTTTATAAGGGATTCGGGGATCTGCGCAAATCGCATGAGAGGGATGCGGTCATCGCGACTGGTGCATTGCGCGATGATCTTTATATTCATCTCACGCCTGGCCGGGATACGGAGCGCTTCTACCTGCTGCCGGAGGGCGATAAGCTGCAGCTATTAGTGCGCGCCTCGGTGCCCAAGCCCCAATCGACCTGGGGTGCGTTGCCGAAGCCTATTGCGACCCTGCCGCCGTTACGAAGAAGCAAAGTGACTTCGTTAGCAGCTAAAAGAGAAGCGGCATCTGCCGCAACGCGGGCTCCTGCTTCCGCGAAGGGTGGAACTCCCCCGGCTACGACGGCAGCGGAGGCGGCGCCGATCCCCATGGAAGACTGGTGGCTGATTCGTAGCAGCCAGGGAAAGGTTGGCTGGCTATTGGCGCGACGTGTGGATGTCGATGTGCCAGACGCTATTGCCAGATATGCCGAGGGGCAAAAGATTGTAGGCGCCTACGTCCTCACCACAGTGGAAGATTCGGAGGCCACGACGCCGGACAAACTCGTGCCCGAGTACGTCACCGTTCTGAATGCGTACAAGGATGGCCTGCCTTACGATTTCGATCAGGTTCGGGTCTTCACCTGGAATACCAAGAAGCATCGCTACGAGACGGCCTACCGGCAACGAAATCTGCAGGGATACCTGCCGGTGGAAATCAGCAAAAAGACGTTTGATAACGTGGGACCCGTCCCGTCATTCAGCTTCCGCCAGACTGTACCGGGTGAAGTAGCCATTGACCTGAGTACCGGTGCGGCCAAGCCGCCCCCGACAGAGACGCTTACCTACAGGATGGATGGCGTAAGTGTGAAACGGGTGGGCCCCCCGGGCCAGCCTGCTTTCACGAACACTCGAGCGAAGCTTAATAGATCGGAGCGCAAGCCAAGGCATTCCAGAAAGCGCGGAGTGGCTCGCTAGAGCAATCTCCGCACTAACCGCTCTAGAGCAGAAGCAGGGATAGCGTGATGTATCCAGCGTGAGCGATGTAGACATTTTCCTGATGAAAATGCCTGCAGAGATCTGAGGCTCACCGTACAGTAACCCTACTTCTGCTCTAGCCCAGAAAGGCGGCGATGGCGTTGACAACCGTCTGCTGCTCATCTTGTCTGAGTTCCGGATAGATGGGGAGCGCCAGTACCTCTGCAGCCGCCCGCTCGCTCTCAGGCAGGTCTCCCTGCTTATACCCGAGAAACTTCAGACACTCCTGTTGGTGTAAAGGAACCGGATAGTAGATCTCGGATCCAATCTTTCTCTCGCTCAGGAACTGGCGCAACTGATCGCGCTTGCGAACGCGTATGACGTACTGGTGGTAGACGTGGGTTGCGCGCGGATGGCAGGTCGGGAGAACGACGCCGCTTCCGGGATAAATCTTGCCCGCCTCCGCCACTCCCAATGTTCGGAATAGGCGATCGTAGTTAGCGGCGAGTCGGCGGCGTCGCTCGTTCCAGCGATCCACATAGGCGAGTTTTACCAGGAGGACGGCGGCCTGAATGGTATCCAGGCGACTGTTCCAGCCGATTTCGTCGTGGTAGTAGCGGCGACGCATGCCGTGCGCCCGCAACATCTGGGCTCGCTCGGCCAGCGTTGCATCGGAGGTCGTCACCATGCCGGCATCGCCGCATGCGCTCAGGTTCTTTGTGGGATAAAAACTGAACGCTGCAGCATCGCCCAGCGAACCAACAGGCCGCCCGTCCCATGCCGCACCAAAAGCCTGCGCCGCGTCTTCTATCAGTAAAACACCAAAACGCTGGCGCAGATCCTCATAGCGGTCCCACTCGACCGTGTGGCCGTAGAGGTGAACCGGCAGCACGGCACGTAACCTTGGCGAGGGCTCGGAGGCCAGGATCGTCTCAACGTGACTGGCATCGAGGTTGAAACTCGCCGGATCTATGTCCGCCAGCACGGGCTTGGCTCCTGCCCGCAGGATCGAGCTCACGGTGGCAAAAAAAGTGAATGGCGTTGTGACAACGGCGTCGCCCGCGCCGATCCCTGCGGAAGCCATCGCAAGCCACAGAGCGTCCGTCCCGGAGGCGCACCCAATGCCAAACTTTGCCGCGCAGGCGGCAGCTGCTTCTCTCTCAAAATCGGCGACCGGCTCACCAAGTATGTAATGCTGCGTGGAGAAGACTCTCTCCACGGCTGCCATCATCTCCGGCCCGATCTCGGCATATTGCCTCGAGAAGTCGAGTACCGGCACGGGCATGATAGAGACGGCAGAAGTGTCTGGGATGAGGGGTTGTTGCGAAGATTCGTTGCGTCCTGGCACGTCTTCGATGCTAGCACTGCTCTGGTCTATGCCCCGTATGTTTCTGTGGCATCTAGGCAAGTGATTTCTGCATCACATTAAGTTGCTTCAGTCGGTCAGGCGACAGCGGGTAGTCGCAAGCTACGCAATTGTGACAGCTGAGATAAAACTGGCCGGGGACAGTTGATAATGGGCCCGGCGAACGATATGTTGTTAGAACACATTAGTGTCTGCCCGGTGTGGCGTTGACACAAACTGCCTTGCGTTTAATGCGTGAGCACACGAATCGATAACCGGAAAAGCAGGAGATCGGCACATGGAAAGCAAGCCGGCACAGAATATTCAGGATACATTTCTGAATACAGTCCGCAAGGATAAGACCCCTATAACGATCTACTTGGTGAGCGGCGTTAAGCTAACGGGGAAGATCCGCTCCTTTGACAAATATTCCGTGCTCTTGGAAAACAACAGCCAGGAGCAGTTGATCTTCAAGCATGCCATCTCCACCGTCGTCAGCAACCGTGCAGTCCTGCATAGTGATCACAGACCCGCGGCTGCTGCGGGAGCAGGGCCGACAGTTCCTGCGCCAGGCCCGTTGACCCCCGACAGTATCCCGGCTTCGGAGAGCGCGGCCGGAAGCCCTCGTAGCTAGGGAGCTATGGGTATTGCTGCCAGGCGGCGTTGGCGTGGATGACAATCGACTGAAGAATACGGGTGTATCCCCGGACCGCGCCCTGCTGGTTTCCGTGGATCTGGGACAGACACGCAAGAGCGTACCTCGAAGCGCCGCCCTGGCACGGGAGGCTGCGAATACCTCCTCAGATAGCGAGGGCGCGTCCCTCTCCGCAAGGGAGATGGGCTCTGATGCGGCGCTCGAGGAGTTCCGCGTGCTGGTCACCAGTGCTGGCGCGCAGGTTGTGGCCGAAGTTGTCCAACGCAGGCAAAAAGCGGATCCTGCCACCCTGATCGGCAGCGGCAAGGTAGAGGAGATCGCCGCTGTTGCTGCTTCTTCGAATGCCACCCTGATCTTATTCGACCACGACCTGACGCCCACCCAGCAACGCAATCTTGAGGAGGCGCTGCCCTGCCGCGTCGTGGATCGGACGCAACTTATTCTCGACATTTTTGCCCGCCATGCCCGCTCGCGGGAAGGACAATTGCAGGTGGAACTGGCCCAATTGGAATATATGCTTCCCCGCCTCGCCGGACGCGGTCTCTCCATGTCTCAGACCGGCGGCGGAATCGGTACCCGGGGTCCCGGCGAAACTCAGCTTGAAACCGATCGCCGCAAGATACAGCGTCGGCTGGTGCAACTGCGACGCGATCTCGAGGCGGTGCGCCGAGTGCGCAGCCTGCAAAGGGAGCGGCGGGAGTCTGTGCCGGTCCCCACCGTAGCGCTGGTGGGATATACCAATGCGGGAAAGAGCACACTGTTCAATGCGCTGACGCACGCCGGCGTGCTCGAGTCGTCGCGCATGTTTGCTACCCTCGATCCCAAACTGCGTGCGATACAGCTTCCTTCGAGACGAAAAATACTGCTCTCCGACACGGTTGGCTTTCTCCGGAACCTCCCCCATACATTGGTGACCTCTTTCCGTGCCACTCTCGAGGAGGTGCAGAAGGCCGAAGTTCTGCTGCACATCTGCGATGTTTCCAGCCCCGTCTACGAGGAGCAGAAGGCCGAGGTGGAGAAGGTGCTGGATGAACTCGATGTCTTGGACAAGCCCCGTATCGAAGTGCTCAACAAAGTAGACCTGCTGCCCGCCGAGCAGCGGGACAACCTGCGCGCGCAGGGCCGGTTGCTGATTTCCGCGCGAACGGGGCAGGGAATCGAAGAGTTGCTCCAGCAGATTGACTCGGGTCTTGTGACCGACCCAGTCGTCCGCCAGGAATTCCTGATTTCGCAAGACGAGGGTGCCGTGCTGGCGGCGCTGGAGGGCGGCGCAGTTGTCCACGAACGCCGCTTTGAGGGCAACAGAGTTCACTTGTCGCTGTCTGGGCCAGCGTCGCTACTCTCCCGCTATCGCCGCTTTCGGGTGGCTGTAGACGCAGGTACGGGTCATGAAATTGGGAGTGGAGCAACGTCCCAACCTCACGACCCGTCCGACCCTGAATAGGGTCCAGGTAATGCCCTATAGTGTACGCTCGGCAATGCCCGGGTCAACGTAAATAACCACCATCTGGAAAGAAAAGGCTCTCGGCGCTCGCGACAACCGAATTCTGGCCGATTTCATCGTTTTTGCCCAACATTCGGGGCAAGTTTGACAGCAGCATTTTGCTCTGTTAAATCTAGATGTTCCGCCAACATTTCCAGCACTTCCTGCACCGCGACACGGTAAACGCATGGACGAAATACTGCAGCAACTCGGCGAACTCGTAGTCGGCTCCGTGCCGACGATGCTGCTGTTTCTCACTCTCGTGGCGGCATACGAATTCCTGGTCCACGGACCATTGACGCGAATGCTGGACGAACGACGCAACCGGACGACAGGCGCTATTGAAAAGGCCCACGCTGCCATCGCCGCCGCGGACGCCAAGGCACAGGAGTATGAGTCCAGGCTCCGAGCCGCCCGCATGGAGGTTCTCAAGGCACGCGAGGTACGGGTTCAACAATGGAATGCCGAACGCGACAAGGCGCTCGACGCTGCCCGGCAACAGTCCCATGACCGCGTACTGGCAGCCAGGGTCCAGTTGGAAGGCGAAGTCCATGCGGCCCGCACGACTATTGAGAGCTCCGCAGACCAACTGGCGGGGCAGATTCTGAAGGCCGTATTAATGGCAAAAGTAGCCCCCGTGGAGAGTACCCGTTGAAACGCAGTCCTGGAATTGGTTCCTGTGGTGTTCTGCTGATCCTCTGGTTGGCTATATCTTCCGGCAGCTTTGCTAGTTCTCAGACGGCGACCCCGGCCCGACCCGCACAGGCTGATACACGCGAATCAACCCCGCAGGCTACTTCGGGGACGGTTTCAACTCCCATCTCGCACGCCGACGTCGAAGAGAAGAAGGCTGTCGAGGAAGAAAGCGAAACCGAGGCCTTCCGCCACTCGCCTGCGGTGCGGAAGTACGCCAGCATCCTGCATCTCCCTCTGGAGACAGCAGCCAGGCTGTTTGAATTCCTCAACTTCGGCATCCTCGCCTTTTCGGTCCTGTACTTTGTCGTCAAGCTGGTCCCCAAAGCCTTCCGTAATCGCAGAATCGCCATTGAAAAGCAGTTGGTGGATGCCCGGAGCGCCACCGAAGTGGCAAACGAGAGGTTGAATGGCGTGGAGCAGAGACTCTCGCGTCTGGATCAGGAGATCGACGCCATCCGCAAGAATGTGGAGCAGGACGCCATTCAGGATGAAGCCCGCATCAAGTCAGCCCTCGACGAGGAGCGCCTGAGGATCGTCGATTCTGCCGGCCACGAGATCGAGGCCGCCGTAGCGGCCGCACACCGCGAGCTCAAGCGCTTCGCCGCCGAACTGGCCGTGGAGCGCGCAACCAGCCAGTTTTCACTCATTGAAGAAACGGACCGCAAGCTGGTGCAAAATTTCTCCTTCGGGCTTGGAAATAAGAATCAGGGAGGGCGAAACTGATGTCCATCTATGCCTCCCGCTATGCCCGGGCCTTTGCCGATGTGGTCGAATCCGCGAAACTTGATTCCGCGGATGTCGATCGCCAGCTCGAGGATTTTGCCGCCACCTGGAATGGCAGCTCCGAACTGCGCGAGGTTTTGAACAATCCGGCCGTGTCCAGTGAATACAAGGTCTCGATCCTCGACAAAATCAACACTCGGATGGGCTGTGTGCCATTCGTGCGCAACTTCCTCGCAGTGCTTATTAATCACAGCCGCCTGGATGCCTTTGACGAGGTTCTGGCCGAGTTTCGCCGCGAGATGCATCTCCGGATGGGGATCTCTGAGGCTCATGTGATCACCGCCCGCAAGCTGGATGACGCGGAGCGCCGCGAGTTGGAAGAGCAGGTGGCAAAGCTCTCGGGAACCCGGGTCTCTGCGAAGTTTGAGGAAGACAGCTCGATCCTTGGTGGAGCGGTAGTGCGGATCGGCAGCACGGTTTACGACGGTTCTGTACGCGGCACTTTGAGCAAGCTCAGAGAGCAGCTCATCGCTGGCTGATTGACACAATTTAACTTGAGATTTAGTTGGGAAAGTGAAGCATGGCTCAGATCAAGGCAGACGAAATAACGCAGCTCCTGCGAGAGCAGATTACAAACTACGATTCGCGAATCCAGGTCGATGAAGTCGGCACGGTGATCTCTCTCGGCGACGGTATTGCCCGCATCCATGGTCTGGATAAGGTCATGGCGGGCGAGTTGCTCGACTTCCCCCACGGCATTGCCGGGTTGGCGATGAGCCTCGAAGAGGATCAGGTGGGCGCGGTGCTCCTGGGCGACTACACCCAGATCAGCGAAGGCAACACGGTCAAGCGCACTGGCAGGATCCTCAGTGTCCCCGTCGGCGAAGCCATGATCGGGCGCGTGGTCAATGCGTTGGGCGTGCCGATTGACGACAAGGGGCCCATCGCCACCACTGAGACGTTACCCGTCGAGCGCATCGCTCCGGGCGTCATCGCGCGCCAGCCAGTCCGCGAGCCCATGACTACCGGCCTCAAGGCCATCGACAGCATGATCCCCATTGGTCGAGGGCAGCGCGAGTTGATCATTGGAGACCGTCAGACCGGCAAGACGGCAGTGGCGCTCGACACCATCATCAACAATGCCAAGAACAACCTGATTTGCGTCTACTGCGCCATTGGCCAGAAGCGTTCCTCAATTGCCCAGTTCGTGCAGACCCTGGCCGAGTACGATGCGCTGAAGTACACCATCATCGTTGCCGCGTCGGCGTCCGAACCTGCTCCCATGCTCTATTTGGCGCCCTACGCCGCCACCGCAATGGGCGAATATTTCCGCGATAACAAAAAACATGCGCTGGTGATCTACGACGATCTATCCAAGCATGCGACTGCATACCGTGAAATCTCGTTGCTGCTTCGGCGCCCGCCGGGCCGCGAAGCCTATCCCGGCGACGTGTTCTATCTCCACTCCCGCCTGCTTGAGCGCTCCGCGAAGATGAGTGACGAGCATGGAGGGGGATCGCTCACCGCCCTGCCCATCATCGAGACCCAGGCTGGAGACGTTTCGGCCTACATTCCGACCAACGTGATTTCGATTACCGATGGCCAGATTTACCTGGAAACGGATCTGTTCAAGTCCGGCGTTCGTCCCGCGGTGAATGTCGGCCTTTCCGTCAGCCGCGTAGGGGGAGCCGCTCAAATCAAGGCGATGCGTCAGGTCGCCGGTACCTTGAAGCTGGATCTTGCGCAATACCGCGAACTGGCGGCCTTCTCGCAATTCGGTAGCGATCTCGACAAGGTTACGCAGAACCAGTTGAATCGCGGGCAGCGCCTGACGGAGCTGTTGAAGCAGCCCCAGTTCTCTCCGCTGCCAACGGAGAAGCAGGTCCTGCTTATCTTCGCTGGCACCAACGGCTATCTGGACGATCTCAAGGTCGGACAAATTCACGATTTTGAGGTTGGACTGTACAAGTATCTCGATGGTATGCAGACGGCTCTGCTCAACGACATCATCACCAAAAAGACGCTGGACGATGAACTGAAGACCCGTATCCATGCCGCATTGAAGGAATATAAAGAGCAGTTCCTGGCAGAAGTCGCGGACGCGAAGACCACGGCTGCGAAGGCCTAAGGAAGCTCGAAATATAAATGGCAAATGTCCTGGATTTACGGCGGCGCATTCGCAGTGTGAAGAACACGCGCCAGATCACCAAGGCCATGAAGATGGTCTCCGCAGCGAGGCTGCGCCGTGCGCAGGAGCGTGCCATCTCGGGGCGCCCCTATGCGCAGATGCTGGTAAGCATCCTCGAATCGCTCCGCCACCGCGCGGAGGTCTACGATCCCGCCTCGGGCGAGTGCAGACATCCGCTTCTCCAGACGCGGCCGGAGAAGAATGTCCTGCTGGTGATCATTACCGGGGACAAGGGTTTTGCCGGGGCCTTCAACGCGAATATCGTCAAGGCGGCGTTCCAGTTTCTCGATCAACACAAGGAATCCGGCATCGACATTGAGGCCATCGGGCGCAAGGGACGAGATCTCGTCCGGCGACGATACCCGATTGTCAGCTATCTCGAGGCGGACGCAGAGGAGCACGATACACCGTCCTCCAGCCCTATTCGCAATCGCACCGCTCCTATCGAAGTGATCGGGGACCATCCCGGCATGCTCCAGGAGCTACTCTTCGATCGCGTCGATGATCTTGGTCGCAGTATTTCCGAACGATATATCCACGAAGAAATTGATGCGGCGTACGTCGTCTATAACGAGTTCAAGTCGGTTCTGGCGCAGCGCGTTGTCGTTGAAAAAATCCTGCCCATTATCGAGATCGGCAAGCCGCAGATTGCTGCTTCCGTCGAGATGGAACTCGAGGAGCGCGAGCGTTTGGGAGAAGCTGCCCTATCTGCCGGCGTCAGCCCCCTGCAGCCCGATATGGCTGAGCTGGATGAAGAGGCAAAGAAGTTCGGAACCTCCGAGGTGGATTACATCTATGAGGATCCCCCTGAGGAGCTATTTCGGCGTCTGCTGCCGCGCTACGTCACGACGCTCCTGTTTCACGCGATGCTTGAGTCGGTGGCCGGCGAACACGCGGCGCGCATGACGGCAATGGATTCCGCGACCAATAACGCATCCGACATGATCGATTCCTACACGCTCATCATGAACCGTGTACGCCAGGCGAAGATTACCAACGAAATCATCGAAATTGTGAGCGGCGCCGCCGCACTGTAAAAGAGAAAGAAGAGTTCATGGCACAGAACATTGGTAAAGTGATTCAAATTTCCGGTCCGGCGGTCGACGTGCAGTTCGGCGAAGCAATGATGCCGGCGATCTATCAGGCCCTGAGAGTGATCAGTGACGGATTTGTGGTGCCGACGCCGATTAATGTCATCCTGGAGGTCGAGCAGCATCTGGGCGAGGGGCGCGTGCGCTGTGTCGCCATGGAAGCGACAGACGGCATGGTGCGCGGCATGCAGGCCATCGACATGGGCGGCCCCATCTCTGTTCCGGTGGGCAGGGCGACACTGGGGCGCGTGATGAACGTTATCGGCGAACCGGTAGACGAGCTTGGACCCATCGGCAACACTGAGACCCGGCCAATCCATCGCCAGGCACCAGCGTTCGATGAACAATCAACGCGCGAAGAGATGTTCGAGACCGGCATAAAGGTCATCGATCTCATCCAGCCATTTTTGAAGGGCGGCAAGATCGGACTCTTCGGCGGCGCCGGCGTAGGCAAGACGGTCGTCATTCAGGAACTGATAAACAACGTCGCTACCAAGCACGGCGGCTTCTCGGTCTTCGCTGGTGTAGGCGAGCGTACGCGCGAGGGCAATGACCTCTGGCGCGAATTCCAGGAGTCGGGCGTAATCGACCTTAAGGATTTTCAGAAGTCGAAGGCTGCTCTCATCTACGGCCAGATGACCGAGCCTCCAGGAGCGCGTCTACGCGTGGCCCTCACCGGCCTGACGGTTGCGGAATATTTTCGTGACGAAGAGGGCGCCGATACTTTGCTGTTTATCGACAACATCTTCCGTTTCACGCAGGCGGGTTCTGAGGTATCGACGCTGCTGGGCCGCATGCCTTCCGCCGTCGGTTATCAACCAAACCTAGCCACGGAAATGGGTGAGTTGCAGGAGCGCATCACGTCCACCAACAAAGGCTCCGTCACCTCGGTGCAGGCCGTATATGTGCCTGCCGACGATTTGACCGATCCCGCTCCGGCCACCACGTTTGCCCACCTGGATGCCACCACGGTGCTCTCCCGGCCGCTCTCCGAACTGGGCATTTATCCGGCCGTCGATCCGCTGGCATCCACCTCGCGCATTCTTTCGCCGCGCATCGTGGGCCAGGAGCACTACGATGTAGCCCAGGGCGTCAAGCGCATCCTGCAACGCTACAAGGATCTGCAGGACATCATCGCGATTCTCGGTATCGACGAACTTTCCGAGGAAGACAAGCTGACCGTCTCGCGCGCGCGCAAGGTGCAGAAGTTCCTGTCGCAGCCCTTCCATGTGGCGGAGACGTTCACCGGCTTCCCCGGTCGATATGTGAAGGTGGAAGACACCGTACGCAGCTTCAAGGAAATAATCGAAGGCAAGCACGACAGCGTACCCGAGCAGGCCTTTTACATGAAGGGCGCAATCGATGAAGTTCTCGAAGCGGCCGAGAAGATGAAGGCG
Source organism: Acidobacteriaceae bacterium (assembly GCA_025355385.1). Lineage (GTDB taxonomy): Bacteria > Acidobacteriota > Terriglobia > Terriglobales > Acidobacteriaceae > JANXZS01. The sequence continues at coordinate 58,510 of JANXZS010000107.1, forward strand.
ACGGCCTAAGGCTACGATGGCAGACACAACAAACCAACTGCGGGTTCGGCTGGTAACTCCGGAGCGCATTCTTGCCGACCTGATGGCAGATGCAGTAGAACTGCCCGCGAAGTCGGGCTATCTGGAAGTACTCTACGGTCACGCGCCGCTACTGGCGGAGCTGGGGGCGGGCGACGTAACCCTGCATGGCGGGGTAGCCGGTGAGCAACGTTTCAACGTCGCATGGGGATTCGTCGAAGTGCTTCCTGAGCGAGTCACGATTTTGGCCGATAGTGCCTTGAAGCCCGAGGAAATCGACACCGCTCTGGCACAGCAGAAGCTGGAACAGGGCCACAAGCTCTGGAATGAAGCCGGAGACGATCCAGCCAAGTACGAACACGCGAACGACGTCATCGATAAAGCGGAAGCGCGATTGGCAAGCGCAGCGCGCAAGGCATAGACGGCCTTCAACCAGAGAAATAACATGGGACTGGTCTCAAGACGGACGGGCTCCATGAGCCTCATTTCCGCGTGTGTGTAGGCTTCGATTGAATACCAGAAGGTGATCCATGAAAATTCTATCGGCGTTCCTGGCGCTGGTGTTGGTTGGGGGCGATGTCGTGCCTGGCAGCCCTGCGTCGGCCCAGACTAGCGGTGAGGCCGTTTCCACGTTTCACAATCCGATATTGCCATCCGGCGCCGATCCATGGGTGACCTACCAGGACGGCTTCTACTACTACATGAATTCGACCGGCAACAACTTGACCATCTGGAAGACGCGGAACGTCGCGGATCTGTCGACTGCGGAGAAGAAGGTCGTATGGACACCACCCGCCAGCGGACCATATTCGAAAGAGCTATGGGCTCCTGAACTGCATCGTATCCAGAGCAAATGGTACATCTACTTCGCGGCCGATGCGGGAGACAACGATACCCATCGCATCTGGGCGGTCGAAAATCCCGCCAGCGATCCGTTGCAGGGGACATGGACTTTTAAGGGTAAGGTCGCTGATCGATCTGACAAATGGGCGATCGACGCTTCGGTCTTTGAGAACGGCGACAAGCTTTACATGGTCTGGTCGGGATGGGCTGGCGATAGCAACGGTGTACAGAGCATCTATCTTGCGCAGATGAAGAATCCCTGGACGATTGCAGGAGACAGAGTCCGCATCTCTACTCCGGAGTACCCATGGGAGAAGGTCGGGGACCTCGATCCTCAGAACCGTATCATCGATATGCCGCACGTGGATGTGAACGAAGGACCAGAAATTCTCAAGCACAGCAAAAATATTTTTGTGGTGTATTCAGCCAGCGGTTGCTGGACCAACTACTACGAACTTGGCATGGTAACCGCCTCTGCCAGCAGCAACCTGATGGATTCGGCCTCGTGGAAGAAGTCTCCCCATCCTGTATTTCGCGAGGATCCCGAAGCCTCCGCCTTTGGCACCGGACACAACTCCTTTTTCCAGTCTCCCGATGGCAAGACAGACTGGATTCTGTACCACGCAAACGCCAAGCCGAATCAGGGCTGCGAAGACTTTCGTGCGCCGCGCGCGCAGCCGTTTACGTGGAATTCCGACGGAACGCCGAACTTCGGCAAGCCGCTTCCCCTCGGACAAGCCATACCCAGGCCATAGATCCTGCGGTCGGGCCTCGTTTGCGAGTGCATTCCGGTGGCCGGGGAGTGTATCGTCTTCCGTGGGATTGGTCGTAGCGTAGAGTCCATCTCCACGCAGCGAGAAAGGGATCAATTGGCCCAGCCGTTGTGCGAAGCCGCTGCAGCAACTCATCCGGGGATGGTGCGCAGCGGCAATGAAGACGCGTTCGGGCTCAGCCACGAAGACGGGCTCTTCCTGGTGTGCGATGGCATGGGCGGCGCGGCCGCTGGAGAAGTGGCCAGCAGCATGACCGTCGCCGAGGTGCTGAAATGCTTTGCGGGCTGGACCAATGCCGGGGAAGCACGGCTATCCCCTGCGACTACTTTGCGCGATGCCATTGCCTCAGCCAATAGGGCGATTTTCTGCAAGTCATCCAAGGACGCCCGGCTTCACGGTATGGGAACCACGCTGGTGGCACTCGTCGTGGCAGGCAACTCCGCATGGGTAGCGCACGTCGGGGACAGTCGCTGTTACAGATTGCGCGGTGGCGCGCTCGAGCAGATCACCCTGGACCACTCGCTGGTGGACGAACAGGTGCGCATGGGCTCGATCACCGTGGACGAGGCTGCACGCTCGCCCCTCCGCAACGTGATCACCCGCGCCGTCGGTTCTCAAAAAGCTATCTCGTCCGATATCGCGGAACTTTCGCTGGTGCGCGGAGATGTCTTTTTACTGTGTAGCGACGGTCTTACCCGCGAGTTGGAATGCGAACAGTTGCAGGCAATTCTGGCGGGCGAAAGTGATCTGCCGACGGCTTGTACCAGGCTGATCCAGGCAGCCAATGATTCCGGTGGTCGCGACAACATCACCTGCCTGCTGGTGCGGCTGTCTGGCTGAGGAGCGCAGTAACATAGTTTCACTGCGTTCGCGCGGCTTCGATCGTCAAGTGGAAGGATGGGTCATGAGCGAGATCCTGCTGGTGGGAGTCGTAGGCGCGGGTACCATGGGCAACGGGATAGCACACGTCTTTGCGCAGCGCGGCTATGAGGTTCGTATTTGTGAGGTGGAACAGCGTTTTCTCCAGCGCGGTTTGGAAACAGTCAAGCGCAACATGGAGCGCGAGGCCGCCAAAGGCAAGGTCACTGAAGAGGAGGTGATCGCGGCGCTCAAGCGCATCGAGGGCACCCTCGATCGTCGGACTCTCGCCGAGTGTGACTTTGTTATAGAGGCGGCTACCGAGCGCTTCGAGTTGAAGGCGGAGATCTTTCGACAACTTGACGACCTGCTGCCGGAAAAGGTGATCCTGGCATCGAACACCTCCTCCATATCCATCACGAGGCTGGCGGCTCAGACCAAGCGTCCGGGGCAGGTTGTGGGGATGCACTTCTTCAACCCGGTTCCGATCATGAAGCTGGTCGAGGTCATCCGCGGATTAGCGACCTCTCCTGCCACCTTTGAGGTTGTGAAGAATCTGGCGACGCGACTGGGCAAAACACCCATCGAGGTGAAGGATGCGCCGGGCTTCGTCTCCAATCGCGTGTTGATGCCATTGCTGAACGAGGCGATGTTTGCCGTGATGGAAGGTGTGGCCACCCCGGAAGCCATCGATGAAGTCTTCAAATTAGGAATGGCGCACCCTATGGGACCACTGACTCTGGCTGACTTCATCGGGCTCGACGTCTGCCTGGACATCATGCGCGTGCTGCAGGGTGGCTTCGGCGATCCTAAATACCGGCCCTGCCCTCTGCTGGTTCGCATGGTGGATGCTGGATGGCTTGGGCGTAAGTCGGGCCGAGGATTTTTTCTGTATTGATCGCTGGTAACCGGTCAGATTCCCTGCTGCCCACGGTACCCGCTCTTGCACAGCAATTCGCTGTATTCTAGTCCTCATGGTGAGAGTGACAGTGCTGGCCAGCGGTTCAAAGGGCAACAGCACAATTGTCTCCTCCAACCGCACGCGCATTCTGGTAGACGCTGGATTGAGCTGCCGCGAACTTTTCAAGCGCATGCAGTCCGCAGACGAGGATCCCCAGACCCTCGACGCCATTCTGATCACCCACGAGCATCAGGACCACGTGCAGGGAGTTTCGGTCACGGCGCGGAAACTTGGCATTCCCGTCTACTTCACTGAGGCTACCCACCGCGCCTGGATTCGCTGGATGACGCCCCAGAAGCGGGTAACTTACGCCGACTGGCTGGCACAGCGGAAAGCCGACTCTGCTGCGAAGCAAGCGCTTGCCGAGATAGTTTGCGACGCCGCGACTTCGGATCATCTTGACGAGCGAGAGTCGCTCGATCTGACTGCCAGTGAGGCGGACGGCGAGATTCGCGACCTCCCAGACCCCTGTGCTCTTCCCGGAGTGGAATACTTCAAGGCGGGGTGCGGCTTTTGCATCGGGGATATCGCAATTGCTCCCTTTACCACCCCCCACGACGCCGCCGATCCCTGCGGATTTGTCTTTGTAGCTGAGGGGATCCGGGTAGCGGTTGCTACTGATCTCGGTTACATTCCATCTAATGTTCAGATGCACTTACAGCATTGCGATGTCCTGATGCTGGAGTCAAACCACGATCTTGAGATGCTGCGCGATGGTCCCTATCCGTGGAGTGTCAAACAGCGGGTTTTGTCCCGCGTTGGTCACCTGTCTAACGATGCGACGGCAGATTTTCTTTCTAGAACTTACGATGGTTATGCGACGTATGTCATACTGGCGCATCTTTCAGAGTGCAATAATTTACCCGAACTGGCCAGAGTATCGGCTGAAACGGCATTGCGGCACCGCATGAACTTGTTGGGTAATAAGTTGGTTCTCGCCCGACAAAGTCTTCCAATCGATGCTATCTCTTTGTAGGCGGACGGGTTAGAATAAAGACTCCGGGAGATATATCGTTCACGTACTCTTGAAGCCTTCGCCGGTATTCTAAGGATTCGGAAATCGAGTACAAAGTTCAATGCCCATGACAACATGCACAGATCCAGTAGTAGGAGACATACTTTCCAGTTGGAGATACGACATTTCCGGTATCAGTCCGGACATGCGCACTGACTATGAGCAGCATCTGACGGAGTGTGGCCAATGCCGCTCCCGCCAAAGGCTCCACCGAACCATCGATGTCACGCTGATCGGGTTCAGCACTGTATCCATTGCAGTATTCTTGCTTGCTATCGCCGTCATTCATCGCGTGGAGCCCCTGCAGCATTGGGCCCTGGTCCACCTCCAGCTCCACGATATCTATTACGCGCTGACACTGCAGGCCGCCGCCGTTCTCGGCTTGCTGGTCTCGCTTCTGATCTGGGTTCTCGTTGCCATTACCACGCCTGCTCCCGTGTATCTCAGGGGCATGGCAATGGAACAGGCGCGTCTGCTCCACAATCGTGTGCCAGAGGACCTGCACGAACGTCGGCCCCGGAACGTGGCCTAGAGCAGTTTTGCTGCATCTCCGATCTTAGAAAAGCCGTTCCCGCAAAAGGAACGGCTTTTCACTTGGCCGATGCCGTTCTTCCAGGCCTATGGTCTAAAAGTGGCGGCCAGATCGTATGCCGGGGATGACGCGGCATCTTCTTGCCTGTTCTGAAGAGAAACGCCCTAAGGTTTGGGCCGGGGAACTATCTTCGTACGATCTACCACTCCGCTACCTTCCAGCACCGCATAAAACTTGTCCGCCGCCAAATCCTTGATCAACTCCACCTTGCCAGAGGGCCAGCGAATCTCCACGCTGTCGATTTTAGTGGCCTGCCCCAATCCGAAGTGCACGCGAAGGTCGTTCTGAGAGATGTAGCTGCCTCCACTGTGAATCTCGTCGGTCTGTGTCATTCCCCCTGCAACCAGCTTGAGTTTGGCGCCAATCGCCAGCCGGTTGCTTTTGGTTCCCGCGAGTTCGAAGCTTACCCAGTGCATCCCGGGAACGCCCTGATTGCGAACCACGACGGGCGGGCCATCAATATCGCTATAGATGGCATCCATCTGTCCGTCGTTGAACAGGTCGCCGAAGACTACGCTGCGGGCAGCCTGCGGCCGCAGGATCGCGGCACCGCTCTGGCCGCTCGCATCGCAGAATTTCCCGTCCTTCTGGTTGAGAAAGACATTTTTGGGTTCAAGATATTTCGCGCCGGTGGCCAGGGAATCTACCTGTGGATAGACGTGGCCGTTGACGGCCACAATGTCAATCCAGCCGTCGTTGTCCAGATCGACAAACCCCGTGCCCCATCCCACCCAGGGCAGCGATGGCACCGCCACACCGGCCTCATGGGTCACATCCTTGAAGTCCCAGTCGCCGTTGTTGCGATAGAGCACCTTGTATTCGTCCGCATAGCTGGTGGAATAGATCGCCGGCAGGCCCGTATGCAGATAATCGCCGATGGCCACGCCCATGTTGGCCTGTTCCGATCCGTCGGCATTGACGGCCGTCCCAGACTGCAACCCGATCTCAGTGAACTTGCCGTTGCCCTCGTTGCGGTAGAGAAAGTTGGGAGTGGAGTCATTTGCGACGAAGATGCTGGGACGGCCCGTATTGTTGAAGTCAGACCAGACCACAGTCAACCCGTAGTAGCCTGCCGGATCGTCCACGCCAGCCTGCTTGGAAACATCGGTAAACGTACCGTCGCCATTGTTATGGAAAAGCGAGTCACCGGCGCCCTTCAACCCGCGAGGGCCGCACTGCACGTCAATGCCGCGATATTTGCAAGTGGGTCCGCCGCCGAATTTTGGCGGATCCTTGAAATTCAGGTCGACGTAATTCGATACCATCAAGTCGAGAAAGCCATCGCCGTCGTAGTCCCCAAAGGCTGAACCCATTGACCAGCGTCCATCGGTGACACCGGCCTGCTTGGCCACGTCGGTGAACGTGCCGTCGCCGTTGTTGCGGTATAAAACATTGCCGCCGTGGCACGTAATGTACATGTCGGGCCAGCCATCATTGTTGTAATCGCCAACCGAGCCTCCCATGGCAAAACAGGGCGTCGCCACTCCGGCTTTCTCCGTCACGTCGGTGAAGGTACCGTCGTGGTTGTTGTGGTAGAGGGCACCCCGGGCAGTCTTTCCGGCGTTGGCCATTGCCACGCTGGGAGCGTTGGTAAAGTACACATCCACCCAGCCATCCCTGTCATAGTCCAGCAGTAGAATGCCGCCAGTCATGGACTCAATGATGATCTTCTTTTCTGGGTCGGACGTGTGCTTGAAGTGAATTCCCGTCTTCGCAGTAACGTCGATCAGTTGCGGAATGACGCGACCGCTGCACTGCTCAGCATCAGCCCCGGCATTTGGCGTCGCCTGACCGCTTGCGAAAGGCTGCGTCATGAGCAGCGAAATCCCCATGGCAAGGATTTGGTGCAGTATTCCTTTGTGTTGGCGTTGCTGCATTCTTCTCCCGATATGCGTGCGTATTGGCAAATTGTACTCAACTGAGATTGTCCGCGACTATCGTCTGTGGTAACCACCCCGGTGCGATACATGTTTTGCTCGACAATCTTTGACCCAGCTCCGTTTTTGTGGAAGAGTTTCAACGGAGCAAAGAGAATCGATTATGACGCCCCGCAAGGAAACTAAATATCTTCCGCCTCGGCCGATCAGCTTGAAGACTCTCGGCGATTATCTCGATCTCTCCCCGGCTACAATCTCTCTTGTTCTAAACAATGCTCCCGGGGTTCGCTCTATCCCTCAGAAGACCCGCGACCGCGTGACCGAAGCGGCGAAGAAGTTTGACTACCGTCCCAGCTACTCGGCTCGCTCGCTGCGCAACAGACAGACCTTCACCGTCGGTGTCCTGGTGCCGGAACTGAGCGATGTCTACTACACCCTTGTCATGGATGGTGTAGAGGAGGTGCTGCTTGAGGAGGGCTACTTGTATCTGACGGCGAGTCATCGCCGCAAAGCCGACCTGGTTGAGGAGTACACCGGGCTGCTGATGGAGCGTTCGGTGGAGGGCTTTCTCGCCATCGATACTGTCCTGACGCATCCCCTGTCCCTGCCCGTTGTCGCCGTGCCTGGGCATAGGAAGATTGAGGGCGTTACCAATATCCTGCTCGACCACAGGCGCGCTGCTGATCTGGCGCTGCGCCACCTGCAAAAATTGGGTCATCGGCAGATAGCCTTTATGCGCGGACAGAAATTCAGCTCGGATTCGGACGATCGTTGGAAGAACCTGATGTCCGTCGCGCAGAATCTAGGGATGGAGATCCGCCCTGAGCTGACGATTCAACTCCAGCTCAACACTGCGTCACCAGAACTTGGCTATCCAGTTGCCGAAGAGCTGCTCGCGAAGGGAAATCCCTTCACGGCACTGGTCTGTTACAACGACGTAGCGGCAATCGGGGCTATCCGGGCATTTCGCGATCATGGGATTCGTGTTCCAGAGGATGTCTCGGTCGTCGGTTTCGACGATATTCTGGGGGCGGCTTACCACAATCCCAGCCTGACTACGATTCGCCAACCCCTCCGCTCCATGGGCTCCTCTGCCGCACGAATCCTGCTCGAGCGGATGCGCGGGAAGAACGATCACTCATCCCCCGTCACGGTCCTTCCGGAGTTGATCATTCGTGAATCAACCATGCCGCCAAACCCTAAGCCATGGTTGAAGCCGAAGAGAGAACCAAGACACTCCTCCGGCGGACGCGGCGCAGGGACGACCGGTTGAAAGCAGAGGATTTCCCAAAATATCTTAGCGTGGTTTCGAACCATTTCGAGACTCTGAGAGCCACGAACGCTTTTCACCTGTAACCTAGCAGGTGTTGCGTTTTATACTCAACTGCCGAGGAGGCAATACTTCATGTTCTCTCGTAAATTCGCGCCACGCATGTCCAAAAGATCAATCGTAACCGCAGTTATGCTCACCGCCCTGGTGTCTGCCACCTTTGTAATTCCCGCGCGCGCCGCCGATCCCGCCTCCGGCCAGACCATGGTTTTGCATGCCGCGGAGGCAACCAAGAGCCTTCCCGCCTCGGTCTTCTATCGCGGCCAAACAGCGCCCGTCCAAAGCCGGAATTCCGGCGGCGTGCGTTTTGCCGACGGCATGCTGGTGCTGGTGGCAAATGTCGATAATTCCGGCTACTCCAGCGGCGTTCAGCAGAAGTTCCAGACGTACCTGCTGACCGAAGTTCCTCTTGATATGGATGGTAAGCATCTGCCGGCAGGCGCCTATGGCCTGGGCCTCGTCGCTGGGCAAATTCTGGTTACGGATATTGGAGCGAAGGATGTTCTGCAGACCAAAAGCATGACGGACGCAAACCTGAAGCGGCCAACACCACTACAGGTTGTCGCCGACGCAGCGGCGGATCATTACCGCATATACTTCGGCCGCGACTATTTCGTCATCTCCCGCGCCGCGAAATAGAGATTTGTGGGCGAGCCCTTGTTTCGCACGATGTCTCGCCCGCAGTCTGTCAGTCCGATGCAGCCGGCAGACTCCACTGCATGCAGCCTGTTCCTAGCGCCTCGACTCCCGCCCCCGATGGGCCGCGTGATAAGAACGAGGTCCCTGCCGACTCCTTCGGGTCAACGCCTGCCGTTCCAACAAGCCTTTCGCTATCCGATGGTGCCGGCCTTTGCGCTCATCCTCAAGCTGGCGATGAGCGCAACAGCAGACCTGAAGCCGTCAAAGTATCAGCCCGAGTCACAGACCTGAAGCTGCGATAATGGCGAATCACGGTTCAGACCCGTTGGAAGAAGAAAGATGCGACGTCCTCAGGGCTAGCTTTCGTGCACTTCCACCAACCCTTGGCCCGCCAATTCTGCGAAGAGCACCAGCAAATCATGCTCAATAACGGATGGATCGGCGTCGTACTCCGCTGCCAGCTGTGTGGTCAGATCTGAGACGCGAATAGGATCTGCGATACGCTTCCATATCTCGCTACCCGTCACGCCGAGCCCGTAGCACTTGCTGCGTTCCAGGCTCATCAGCACGGTTTCGCCCGCAACATCGGCTGATACCGGAGTGGGACTACGGGCGATGATGGTATCGGAATGAATTGCGACAGGCATCTTGAGGACCCGGGGTATTCTGGAGTGGATCGCGCTCGTTCGATCGTATATTCCTATGCTAGCAAATTGCGCTCGATTCTCGACAGTGGCCCACAGTGCGGCCTGGATGCTTACGCGGGAGAGGCTTTCGCGCCGATGAAAGAAAGTGCGTCCCATGATGCCGAATTTCGGCTGCTGGTGGCGTCCGCGCTGTGGCCGCGCCAGCCCGGCGATGGGGAGAGAGTGCGCATCCTGGCGAACGAGAACATCGATTGGGGCGCCTTGCTGGAGATGGCGGTACTGCACCGGCTCGTGCCGATGGTCTATCACAACCTGCTGGAATATGCGCCCGACTGCATGCCTCAAGACATCAAGCTGATGCTGGAGCGGCAAGCCGGTTCGGGAAGCATGGCCGTTTTTCGAGACCTGGCGGAAATCTTTCGGCTCATAAATCTGTTTGCCGGTGCATCGATCAACCTGCGTATCTTGAAAGGCATTCCTCTGGCCATCCTTGCCTATGGAGACGCCGGACTGCGTGATCCAGGCGATATCGACCTGCTAATCGCTGAGAAGGATATTGTTGCCGCAGACAGTTTGCTGCGGAGGGCAGGCTATCTTCGGACCGAACCAGAAGGTGAACTGACGCCACGCCGATTCGCCTACTACGTTAGACATTGGAAGGACTTCGTCTACGAGCACAGCGTTTTGGGCAATTCCGTTGAACTGCACTGGCGACTTACCCGTAATCGGGTCATGCCGGGAGCACTGCTCGCGCGTTCAGAGTCCCTTGGCCGCACCAAAGTCGGCTCCGGCGAGATCCCGACTCTGGCATTCGATGATCTATTTCTATACCTCTGTCTCCATGGTGCTTTGGACGGATGGATGCGATTGAAATCCCTGGCGGACATAGTCGCACTTTGTCGAAACATGAAGCCGGCCGAGGTAGAGCGGCTAGCAATCCAAGCGGTGAAGTTTGGGGTGCTGCCAGAAATGACTTCAGCATTGAGAATGGCGACGCGCATCTTCGGTGTAAGCATCGATGGTCCGGGCCTGCTACCCGAGTCTCACCCGGCGGTGCGCCGCATTCTCAAGTTTTCATCGCACGCTATTTCCGACTGCGACTACCGCCTGCCGCGCGAAAATATCTCGGGGAGAAAGTGGGCCTGGTACGAACTGGGTTTGAGGAAATCCGCGGCCTATCGCTGGCAGATTCTTGAGCGCGTGCTTTTTCGGCCCCGCGTCTGGTCCCGCTTCAATCTGCCTGACAGTTTCTTCCTTCTCTATCCACTATTGGGTCCATTCGAGTGGCTTCTTTACCACGGCTCTCGCTGGCGCGCGCTTCGCAATTCTCAACTCTAGAGGGACTCATGAACTCGAGCGGCAACACTGCATCCCCCCCACGCGTCTGCCTTCGTGCCTTTGGTGGGTTAGTGAGAGGGGAGCTGGCCGCATTCAAGTGGTCGAGCCTTGGTTTGAGCGGCACGAGATGATCCGTTGCGACCCACATTGCAAGCTGGTTCGTCTGGCGCTACTCTAGCGTGGCTCGATGATTTCGTAACCATGGCCGAGGCCTTCCGGGCGTACCGGCGGTCGAGTGAACGGATTAAGCAGAAAGAAGGATTTCGGTGAGCCGTACGCGAATGGGTCTTCTTGCGGGTGAGCCCCTGCTCCTGATCGGAGCCATCTTACTCGTGCTTTATTTCGCACAACCTCTGCTCGTTCCCCTTGCCTTAGCTATAACGCTAAATTTCTTACTCGCCCCCGCAGTCTCCCTGCTGGAAAAGATTCATATTCCGCGCGCGCCCGCAGTCGGGATCGTCGTCATTGCAGCCTGCTGCATAGTCGGCTCCATAGGATGGGTAGTCACTGAGCAACTGATCGGAGTTGCAGAGGAGCTTCCCAGCTATCGCGCAAACATCCGCGGCAAAATCGTGGCGGCTCACGAACCATCAGAGGGGTCGCTCAGACAGACCATTCAGGCTCTCGAAGAGATTGGACAAGAAGTGTTCAGCGGAGCGAGTGTGCCAGCGGGCTCACATCCCGATCGGACGCCCGCCAATGCAGGAGATCCTCGCGAGGTAAAGCCCACCTTGGTAGAGATCGTTCCACCATCGGGAAATCAGTTCTACGCAATGCGCGATGTAATGCTGCGTGCGCTCAGGCCCCTTGGTACGGGTGTGATCGTTATGGTCTTCACCATTTATATGCTGGTCAAGCGAGAGGATCTACGCAATCGTCTGATGCTCCTCGCGGGCATGGGTCATATTAGCTTGATGAGCCGGGCGCTGGGAGATGCTTCCAGCCGAATCAGCCAATACCTGGTTCTTCAGTTCCTGGTTAATGCGGCTTATGGTGTTTTGTTCGGCCTCGCATTGTTTGCTATCCACGTTCCCAATGCAACACTCTGGGGAGTTATCGCTGGACTACTGCGCATCATCCCCTATGTTGGCACTGCGATGGGATGCGTCTTCCCCCTTGCATTCGCGCTCGCTGTTTTTGTGACCTGGTGGCCGCCACTACTGGTGCTGGCGATTTTCCTGGTGCTTGAACTAATAACAGCCAACTTTGTCGAACCGTGGCTGTATGGCTCCCGCACAGGTATCTCCTCACTTGCACTCTTGGCAACGGCTATCTTCTGGACTGTGCTATGGGGATGGCCGGGACTTGTATTATCGACACCTTTAACCGTCTGTCTTATCGTGATGGGACGCTATGTGCCACAACTATCTTTCCTTCATATCCTTCTCGGTGACGAGGCCGAGTTAGCCCCCGCCGCGCGCTTCTATGAACGGATCCTGGCATTGGATAGGTCGGAGGCACGTTCGATTGCCAATCGCTTTCTGGCGGAACATTCGCTCCTCGATCTATATGACAGTGTGCTCATTCCCGCTCTAACTCTGGCCGAAGAAGACCGCCACAAGGGGTCGCTGGATGATGCAAAGAGCCGATTCCTTTTCTTGAGTACGTCGGAATTGGTGGCCGAGCTCAGCGAATACAAACAACCGGACGCGACGTCCGACAATAACGCGCTGGAGGGCAAGCCAGGTGAACCGCAAGATCGATGCGCGGTGATATGCGTACCCGCTGCGGCAGACGATCGCGCCGACGAACTTACAACGATGATGATTGCTCAGCTGTTAGAACAGCGAGCTCATCACACACTCCTACTGTCTCCAACTTCGGTAAGTACAGAAGTCTTATCGAAACTAGCAGAGGAGCCTCGCACCGTCATCTGCATATCGGCGCTGCCACCCTTTGCCTTCAGCGCGACGCGAACACTGTGCCAGACAATCCGAAAGCAACTCCCTTACAATCGAATTTTGATTGGCCTGTGGAACGCTGCGGACGATGAAAGAAAACAAGTAGCGCAGTTCGGTTCAGGGCGGCCTGATGCCGTTCTAAATTCGCTCGGCGGAGTGCTTGAACAAATTGGGGAATGGGACTTGCCACAACCAGAGCATGAAGTCGTAGGCGATGGGCCGGATGAAGCCGCGACAGCGGACCTGCAGGACTTCGGTTACACCCGCTGAGTCCTAGCTCCAACAGGCGCCGACCCCAGACCTGTACTCAACAGACTTGTACTTAACACACCACTGCTTACACGCGCAGGCACCGGCTACTCGATTTTTATCTTTTGAATCAGGGTCAGCATTCCTTTCCATGGATCCTGCTTCAGGCGAGCCCGCCACTGAGAGATATCCGCCAGGCGAAATTGTGGGACTGAGCCTTGTTTTAATTCATCCCATGCAAGCGGCAGAGAAGCAGGCATTCCCGCCCTGGCGCGTGGTGAAAATGGCGCTACGGCTGTAGCGCCCCGCTCATTTCTAAGATAGTCGAGATATATCTTCCCTTTGCGCGCGCTCTTCGTCATCTTCGTCAAATAAAGCCGCGGCTCGTCCTTCTCCATCTGCAGAACAAAGGCGTGCGCAACACTCTTCAATTCCGCCCAACTGAGAACGGGCTGAATGGGTGCCATTACGTGTAAACCTTTGCCGCCAGTCACTTTAACAAAGCTCTTGAGACCAATCTGTTTCAGCCTGCTCCTGATATCTAATGCCGACCCCGCCAGCGTAGACCAGCTGATGGACACATCTGGATCGAGGTCGAAGACAAGCCGGTCCGGATGCTCAATGTCCCGGTTGGTACAACCCCAGGGGTGTAGCTCGAGCACGTTCATCTGGGCCATACCGATAAGTGCTTCCGCCGTGATTAGCGTGAGGTAGATCTCCTTCTCATCGCCATCTTTATTACGAATCTCGATGCCCTCCAAACCTCGTGGAGAGGAGCTATTCAGATGGCGCTGGAAGAAGCACTTTTCGCCCGAACCACCGGGGCAGCGGATGATACTTAGCGGTCGTCCAGCGATGTGAGGCAGAAGATAGGGTGCAATTTCTTCGTAATATGCGGCTAGTTGCTGCTTGGTGAGTCCCGACTCCGGATCGATTATCTTATCGGGATGAGTTAAACGACCCTTTGAGCTTATGGGTCGCCGTGGGGCCGCCGTGGATGCACTCTTTTGAGAAGAGCTAGTGGTAAGCGAGTCCTCCTCAATGGTAGCAGGCAAGATAGACCGTTCGCGTACTACTTCAGACGGTGGCTTGTCCTCGCGTAAACCCTTGAAGGCGGATTGGCGGATCAGACCATCCGCTGTCCATGTCCGAAAATTTATCTGTGCTACAAGGTCGGGATCCACCCAGATAGCCTTGCGTTTTACGTACCCAGGGACTTCTACGAAGGGAGGACTTTTACGTTGCAATGTTTCCAGACGGTCGCGAAGCAGTCGCGAGCTATCCTGACTGAAACCAGTACCGGTCTTTCCGGCATAAGTCAGCTTGTTACCTTCGTAGTAGCCAACAAGTATCGCGCCAACGCCGCGCGTCCCATTCAGCGGCAGGGTATATCCTCCAATTACGAATTCCTGCTCGAGCACGCACTTGCTCTTCACCCAGGAGCGGTTGCGGCCACTAATGTAGGGGCTCGAAATCAGCTTAGAGACAACACCCTCTGCGCCCAGTTTGCATGCCTCGCCAAACATGATCGCACCGTTGGTGGCAAAATGCTCGCTGAATTGTATGGTCTTATCTGCTCCGAGGCTTTCTACTAAAGACCTAGTCAGGTCCTTTCGTTCAGAGAGTGGCAGGTCCCGCGTGTTCATTCCGTTTAAATGCAGGACATCAAAAATGAAGTAGATGAGTTCGCTGGCCTTGTTACTCTGAAATGCAGCCTGAAGAGCGGCGAAGCTACTAAGTCCCGAGCTATCGGTGACTATAACCTCCCCATCCAGGATGGCGTTCTCGACGCGAAGGGGAGCTAGGGCGCTAGCTATACCCGGCATTCGATGCGTCCAGTCCAGGCCCTTGCGGGTAAGCAGCTTTACGGAAAGCTGCGCGTCCTTGAACTTTCCTAAGCTTTGCAAGTGGGCCTGAATACGGTAGCCATCCAGCTTTAGTTCGTGTACCCAATTCTCTCCAAAAGGAGGTTCGGTCCCCGCATAGGCAAGCGCGGGAGCGATAAAGTCGGGAAAGCTTTCTTTAACTGCGGCGGCTATAGCATCGGTATTGATATTTGCCGCAGCTGCCTTTTTAACCGGCTTCGATCTTGATTGTGAAGCAGGTCGTGAGTTCCATGTATGGTCCTGTTCGGAGGCGATTTGAGAAAAGTCCCGTCCGGTAATTACACTGTTGGGCTGCTCGTCGAGGATTACAGGATCGTCCGCACTCCGTTCATAGTTGTCATGTTCCTTGATCAGAAGCCAGTTAGGCTTGGATTCCTGCGCGGCCTTGCCACCCATGCGAACCAATACCCATGCGCCTCTCAGCTTACTTCCGTGAAGTGTAAATTTCATCTTGCCGTGAGCAAGGTCTTCGTCAACGTTGCCGTGTGGCTCCCAGGTTCCCTCGTCCCACAGCATGACAGTACCCCCGCCATACTCGCCCTTAGGTATCACTCCCTCAAAGCCGCCGTACTGCATAGGGTGATCTTCCACCTGGACAGCGAGGCGCTTGTCCGCAGTCACGTAGCTAGGCCCCTTGGTCACAGCCCAGCTTTTCAATACTCCGCGCCAACCCAGCCGGAAATCGTAGTGCAGGCGAGTGGCAGCGTGCTTTTGAACTACGAAAGGGAGGGTGCTCCTTCCCGCTTTGGGACTACTTGCTGAGCCGCCTCGAGGTTCGGCTGTCTTATCAAAGTGCCGCATTGTGCGATAGCGAGCCAGTTGCTCGTCAACCTGCTCAGCAACGGTCTTTCGACTTTTCGACGGCTTAGATTTCTTGACTGGCATGGATCAGCAACCCGTTGTTGGGATGCCGATCCGCAGGTGCACGATATCCTTGCGTCCCGCACGTTGCATGCAATTTCTTGGCTCAGCTTTCTCAATGGCTCGAGGTCGCACCTATCCGACGGTACCCAGCCCGATAGACTCATCAAGTCGCCTACTGCACCCGCTATCGATGGCGCGACTGAGATCTGCGAGAAGATCCTCTTCATCCTCAATCCCCACAGAGATCCGGACCAGATCCGGCGGCAGCGCTCGCACTGCTTGTAACTCCACCGGGACGCTGGCATGGGACATCGAACCGGGCAGGCTGATGGTTGAATGCACGCTGCCAAAGCTCACCGAAATGCGAAAGAGTCTGGCGGTTTCTGCAATCCTGCGTGACCGGTCGAATGAGCCGGTAGTAAAGCTGAGTACAGCGCCGGCGCCGCGCGCCTGCTCCTGCTGGATATCGTAACCATGCGAACCGGGGAGCCCCGGATAGTAGACCTCGCGAACCTGGGGATGAGCTAGCAGAAAGCCGGCTATGATGCCGGCATTTGTCTGCTGCGCCTGAACGCGCAACTTTAACGTTTTTAATCCGCGCAGCACAAGGAAGCAATCAAATGGGCCCAGCGCGCTGCCTTCCGCATTCTGAAGGAAATAGATCTCCTGTGCCAGGGCTTCATCCTTCACAATGACGGCGCCCCCGGTTACGTCACTGTGGCCGGAGAGGAACTTGGTCGCCGAATGTAGAACGATATCCGCGCCAAGATCGAGCGGGTTTTGCAGATAGGGAGACATCGTGCTGTTATCTACGCAGAAGAGCGCACCTCGCTGGCGTGCCAGGACCGAGATGGCTTTCAGGTCGATCACGCGGAGAAGCGGGTTGGTCGGCGACTCGACGTATACCAGCTTTGTCTTAGCGCTAAAGGATTGAGCAAAGATTTCTGGATCAGATGCATCCGCGTAACGCACGGTCACGCCAGCGCGATCCAGCACCTTCGAAAATAGCCGGCACGCACCTCCATACAAATCCCAATCAGCGACAATCTCGTCCCCTACGCTGAGCAGCCGCGCTACGGTTGTAACCGCCGCCATCCCGCTTGAAAATGCGAATCCACGCTTGCCATTCTCCAGACCAGCCAACTGATCTTCCAACACCCGTCGCGTGGGATTCCCGCTGCGCGAGTAGTCGTACTGGCCGAAGCTATCGGCGCGCTCCTGCTCGAACGTGGAGGTCTGGTAGATCGGGGTGGCCATGGGCCGGTTCGAATCGCCGGGAGCGGCGTCGTAGTTGACAAGGCGGGTGCCAAACTTCACAGGCTACCTCCCACAACCGCGTTTCCCTGGAGCACGCTGGCAAAGGCCTGTTCGAGGTCGGCGATGATGTCCTCGGGAGCTTCCAGACCAACCGACAGCCGGATCAGCCGGTCGGTAATCCCCAGGCGGTCGCGTTCTTCAATAGGTATGTCGCCATGAGTGGCGGAGGCGGGGTGCGTGATAAGGGTCTCGACACTACCCAGGCTCTCCGCGCGGGTACACAGCCGCAGCGCGTTCATCACGGCAAAAGTATCTTCTGCGCTTGCTTCAAGCTCGAAAGACAGCATTCCTCCGGGTGCCTTCTGTTGCCGCTCGGCAAGCGCGAACTGCGGGCAGGAGCGAAGGCCCGGATAGTAGACCCGCTTGACCCAGGGGTGCGCCTCCAGCCAATGCGCAATTACCATGGCGTTCTCGCAGTGGATGCGCAGGCGGGCGGGAAGTGTCTTAATTCCTTGCAGCGTGAGGAAGGCTTCAAAGGGAGACTGGATGGAACCCACGGTCTTTCGGATCAGCCGAAAGCGCTCCAGTAGAACTCCATCATGAGTCGCCAAGGAGCCGCCGATGGTCGCGTTATGCCCATCGATGTACTTGGTGGTGGACAGGACGGAAATGTCAGCTCCAAGTTCGAAGGGACGCTGCAGCAGCGGGGTCAGAAAGGTATTATCGACCGCATGCAGCAGGCCGTGCTCCCGCGCGATTGCCGAAATGGCGGCGATGTCAGTGAGCGTCATCGTCGGATTGCCCGGCGTTTCCGTAAACAGAATCCGGGTATTTGGTCGGAGAGCCGCCCGCACCGCTCCGAGATTGGACGTGTCGACAAACGAGGATTCCACCCCAAGGCCTGCCAGCACCTCGTGAAATAAACGTACCGTCCCACCGTAGATCACCTCGGAGAGAACCGCGTGGTCCCCCGACTTCAGAACGGATAGGAAAAGCGTTGTAATGGCGGCCATGCCAGTGCGGAAGCAGACACTGCCCGGCGTCCCCTCAATTGCGGCGATGGCCTGCTCCAGCGCATCTACTGTCGGGTTTGACACCCGGGAATAGCTATGACCTTTGGCTTGCCCAACTGTATCCTGAGAGAAAGTTGCCGACTGGCAGATGGGAAACAAGATCGCGTTCAAATGGCTGTCGTATACGCGATTTCCATGAATCGCGAGGGTCGCGGGATGCAGAGTTGGTTGGGTAGGCAAGTGCCCTCCTCATGACATTGAATGAGCATTAGCAATCAAAATAGAAAACCGCCGGAGATGGCGCCCCCAGACGGCTGCTCAGAGAAGGATTTTGCGAGGTTAACTCACACTTCCGACGCTGGCCTGATGCCGCCTGGGGCACGCATGGCCATAAGCATTCGTAGGGTGTAACGAAGCCTCATAATGACACGGAGCATACCACAAGCCCCTTCGAACCCCCCCGAAAAATTCTGCTAAGGATGCCAATGGATCTCCCACCGGCTATGCCAATAAGGATTCCGTCGCGGTATTCTTGCCACCAGTGAAGACTCTCGCTCGCATCCTCAGCACGCCTCCCTCGGACCTGCTCTTGCTGGCGGAGGCATTTCTTCTGCTACATGCTTCCCGGATCGCGCTGAAAAGAATTCCTCTGTCTCGGCTCGTGGACTGGCTGCGACGTCCTGGCCCCGGTTACGACGCCCTCGAGAGTGGGAAGACGGCTATCCGGGTGCGATGGGCCATTCTGGCCGTGGCAAGGCGGAGGCCGGGCTCTTTCGTGTGCTTTCCACAGTCTCTGGCAGCATACGCAATGTTGCGGCGACGGAGTATACCCAGCGTGCTCAACTATGGGGTTAACCGTTCTCCCAGCAATGAACTGCGCGCGCATACATGGTTGAAGGTGGGGGAGTTGATAGTCGTCGGGGGAGAGGAAGCCGCGGAATTCACCGTGGTCAGCACCTTCCCTTGAGCTGACCCGAAGGCGCAGTCATGGCGCGGTCATGCGTCGCGAAGATCAGCTCTTCGCAACCACCGGCCAGGAGTGGATAGCACTAACTGGAGGATTCCAGAAGGATGCGCCTCATATGCAGCTGCAGGATATCCAGAGATTTTTCTATCTTCGCCAGGTTCCAAGGTCGGCTAAAAGTCCACATTGGGACCGTCGCCAGTATCTCGCCGCATTGTTGGAACAGCTGAGCACTACCTCCAAGCTTGTGGATCATCAGAATGGGATAGGAATACAGCATCAGCTTGGCGACCGCGGCAGCAGGCTCTAAAGGAGAAATCAGTACTTCCTCCCTGGTTGTGAACTCCAAAACAAATAAGCCTGCCAAGGGCAGCAGCTCTTCCGCCTCCCCGGCTCCCCGGGTGAGAGGAAAACGATATTTGGAGTCCTTGCCCGCGATCGCTTCCAGCCCCTGAACGGGCTCTGCCAGACCATCGAGCGTGTCCCCCCACAGCTTCAGCCAGGGAGCGCAGGGCGTTACTTTCGTGACTCCCCCGCACGTCCGATTAAGCAAAGTAAGGTCGTCGGCGATTACTTTGTAGCCACGGCGGCTCAAGAAGGCAACGAGCGATGACTTTCCAGCCCCCGATCGTCCTAGAAATCCGAACACTCGCCCGTCGCTACCTGTTGCACAGACGGCGCTCGCATGCAGGGGGAGGAGGCCGCGCCGAGAAAACAAGACCGCGAATATTTCCGCGTGAAGGATTGAGCGCAATTCATCTAACCTATTCAAATCAAATGGCTCTACGACGATTTCCTCTCCCCCGCGAATATAAAAATTGGCGACACCTGGAAAGGTATGCAGATATTCGCAGCCATTCGCCATACATCTCGGTTCGATCTCGAATGCATCTTTTAACAATGGAGGCGTACCGATGCGGAGCGTGACATCGACGCTTTCGGTGCGCGCACGCGGCAGGCCTGGTAACTCGAGTTGAGATGCGATCGTGAGACCGCCCAGCCGGTACAACCTGAAGGTTATTTTTGCCATTTTAATGGGAACGGAGTCATTTCAGCTTTATACTAGCGAGAGATGGCTGATGTTTGAGTGTTGACAGGATGCCACTGTAGCCACCATAACCTCTATCCGCTTGATCCGTGCCGTGCCGAAGCATTGATGTTACTTTAGTGCTATTTGTCACGTTGGCAAGCCAAGCTATCTTTAACCTGCCGTGATCAAGTGAACCGCCGACAACCAACATGAGGTGATTCGTAATGGTAAGTGGTACGGGGATTCCTGAAACGACCGCCACCTCCGGTACAGTGACAGCTGTAGCTGGTAAAAAGCAGTGGGTCAGTCCGGTCGTGCATACCATCGACTTGGAAACTGCTGAGTACTTTCGGACATCAAGAAGCCCGGATGGCGGTAAGCCGAGCAGATTCCGCTAGATCGTCGCGTTGTCTGTATAGATTTCTGACAGAATTAGTGGCGCGGATCATGAGGCGTTGGAGGAGCTTTCCCGCAAGCGGAGAGCTTTTCCAGCGCCTATACTGTTGGCTGGCCGTATTCGTCCATCAAGAGGGCTCGATTTGCCAACGATTCCACTTGGCAGCATCAGCCATGATAGTTCGAAGGCACAGCCGCGCGGCCCTGACGAGGGAGCCTGGATTCAGTTCCGGCGCCACTGGGCGCGCGTTACACTTTCGTTAGATGAAGTCGTCAAACCCATGAGAAGTATCTCCGGATTGAAGAGAAGTACCTACGACTTGAAGAGCTGTTTTGTTGGATTTACCTGTTGAGCGCGATTGCCGGAGCCTGGCCTTTCGACGACTCGCCTGTAGTGGGGGAAGCATGCAAGAGTATGCTCGACGCCCTCGAAATTTATGGCGCCGATCGATCGGCCTTCATCGTAGATCGGCCGGTAGCGATGGGAAGTCACCTTCTCCGCTTGCTACCAGAGGACCGTTGGGATAGCCAGCCCCTGAGTTTACGAGGCGAAAAAGGGTGGCTCGTTGCAGACGCTCGGGTGGACAACCGCGAGGTAATAGCGCGCGCTCTGGGTATATCCCCCGACATTTCAGGAGAGATGGCCGACAGTGCTTTCGTGCTGGAGGCATGGGAAGCTTGGGGTGAGGATTGCCTCAATCACCTCGTAGGCGCTTTTACCTTCGCCGTCTGGCAACCGAACCGGCATCGGCTCTTCGTCGCCCGCGACCATGTGGGCGAACGGCCCCTGTTCTTCCATCACAGTAAAAACCTCTTCGCATTTGCATCCATGCCCAAGGCTCTCCTCACCCTGCCAGGGGTTGAAGCACTGTTGGACGAAGAGATGCTCGCCTTGCACCTTGCGATCCTTCCCTTACCGGACGGAAAAACGTTCTACAGGAATCTGCGATCCCTGCCGCACGGGCATTGCCTCAGCGTCACCCCTGAGGGGCTCACGCAGAGAGAATACTGGAATCCTGGCGACACCCCCCGCCTCCGCCTGCGGAACGACGCTGCCTACCTTGACGCGTTCCGTGAGTGCTTTGACGAGGCGGTGCGCTGTCGGCTTCGTACTACCGGGGCAATCGGCACGGAGCTGAGCGGCGGGCTGGACAGTTCCTCGGTGACAGCGACGGCCGCCCGACTACTGGGCGACCACGGACGCGGGCTAGTCGCGTTCACCCACGTTCCTCGAGTCGGGTTTCAAGCCCCAATAATCGAGAATCGATTCGGGGATGAGGGACCATATGCCGCGCAGGTCGCGGCTCTCTACCCCAACATTGAGCATGTGCTGGTGCCAAATGGGCAGGTCGGGTTGATGGATTCGGTCTCCGGCCATGTGGTTCGTGACGACCAGCCCCTGTTCAACCCTACCAATGCCGTCTGGACAGATTCCATTCTTGACCAAGCTCGGAGCCGGGGAGTGACCGCCATGCTCACGGGACGGGTGGGTAACGGGACCATCAGCTATGACGGTTTTATCTCTCTGGCGGATTTCTTCCGCTCCGGCCGATGGCTGAAGCTGGCAAAGGCGACCCTGGCGCTACGGCGAAACAAATTCGTAACCTTGCGGAACGTGGGAGGAATCACGGTGCTCCCGCTGCTGCCCCAGTGGCTGCAGGGTCACCTGGCACCGCGCGTCGGTGACTTTGACCTTGAATATTGCGCGGTAAATCCGGAACTGGCGCGACAGACCAATCTGCTAGAACGAGCGCGCATCGGCTTCAATTTTCAGGCATACGATGTCCGGTCGGAGCTAAATGCTCTCTTTGCGGGGAGCGACTCGGGAAACGACCACGCGGGCTACGTGGCCGGATGGCAGTTGGAGATGCGCGATCCGACCGCCGATAAACGGGTATTTGAGTTTATCCACTCCCTCCCCATCGACCAGTTTTTACGCGACGGCTGGATGCGCTCGCTGGTTCGCCGGGGGATGAAAGGACGCCTGCCGGACGCGACCCTCGAACGCTATGCTCGCGGGCTGCAGGCAGCGGACTGGAGCGAAAGCATGGCGGAGGCGATGCCCGAAATTCAGGCGGAATTGCGGCTGCTGCAGCATTCGCCGCTCGCTCGCCGCGTCCTTGACCTGCCCCGCCTTCTGCAACTAGCCCATTCATGGCCTGTCACGGGCTTCGACACTCCAACGATCCTGGACTCTTACCATTACGCGTTTTCTCGTGGACTTGGAATGGGAGGGTTCATCCGTCGTCATGATCCCGACTTTGACGGTGGCGGCGAAAGGTAAACAGCAAGGGCCACGCCGTCTGCTAAGGTGTGGGCATGTCGGATTCCGCGCAACCGCCGGTGGCTACGCACTCCGACTCGCCTGCCCATGCCCCCCTGGAGGACCTCGCCTCCACCTTGCGGCTCTACACGCGGACGCTGTTCCGCGTAGGCGGACGCCCAGTCATCCTCGCCGCAGCGGTAATGTTCCTGGTCTCGCTGATGGAAGGCATCGGGATCGCACTGCTGCTTCCTCTGCTCCAGGTAGCGGGCTTTCGCCTGGAACAGAACGGCCAACTCAGCCATTATGCGGCACTATGCCAGCGCCTGCTCACGGCGACCGGCATTCCCCCATCGCTGTGGCTTGCACTGCTGCTGATGGTCTTCGTGCTGCTGGTTGCGGCGCGCTCGATATTAAACCGGATTCAATCCGTAGTCACCTTCTCTGCTGTTCTGCGCTTTGACCTTCATCTCACGCGCCAGTTGTATTCCGCCATCCTCAATGCCAACTGGTTGTATCTCTCCCGGCGGCGCTCGTCCGACTTCACGCATGCGCTCACCGGCGAAATCGGGCGCGTGGATGCGGCAACCTTCGGGATCATCACGTTTGCGTCCAACGCCATGGCGTCCATGCTCTACATCGCACTGGCGATGAAAATCTCGGTCATCATGACGATGCTGGTCCTTGCCTCGGGAGCACTGCTGGCCGCGCTTACCCGCGGCCGTACACGGGCCACGCACGAGAGCGGCCAAGCCATCTCCAGCAGCATGCAGGAGCTATACGCCGCCGCGACGGAGCATCTCCAGAACCTTAAAACCGTGAAGGCGCTGGGAAGTCAGCAGGGCGACCTTGCCATGTTTTCGTCCCTCCAGCAGCGTGTATCCGCTGAGGTCATTCGAAACACTCGGATCCAGGCCGCGACCTCCTTCTGGTTTGAGATCGGCTCCCTGCTGGTGCTGGGGCTGGTAATTATGTGTTCGTTGCAGTGGCTGGGTGTGGCACCCGCATCTGTGCTCTTGCTGCTCATCGTCTTTACGCGGCTGATGCCGAGCCTGTCCTCGGCATACAACCAGTACCAGGCATTCGTCTCGGAGCTACCCGCCTTCCGCAATATAAAGAACATGGAGGCTGAGTGTCTCGCTGTTGCCGAAACCAGCCCCGGACCGGAAACTCCACCGGCATTGCGCGAATCCGTGCGACTTGAGGATGTATCGTTCGGCTACTTGACGGGTGGTGGGCGAGTGCTCGATCACGTTTCGTTGCGCGCGGAGGCGGGCCGTGTGACCGCAATTCTCGGCGCGTCCGGTGCGGGCAAGAGCACGGCAGCCGATCTGTTAAACGGTCTGCTCGCTCCGGACTCGGGGCGCGTGATGATCGACGGGGTCGAGCTCACACCTGCTCTGGCGCGAAGCTGGCGCCGTCGCGTGGGCTACGTCGCACAGGATACCGTTCTCTTCCACGACACCGTGCGCGCGAATCTCCGCTGGGCCGCACCCAGTGCCAGCGAAGGGGAGATGATTGCCGTGCTGCGGCAGGCTGACGCCGATTTCGTGCTGGACTCGCCGAACGGCCTCGACAGCATCGTCGGCGATCGCGGAATTCTACTCTCCAACGGACAGAGGCAACGCATCGCACTGGCACGCGCTCTGCTTCGGAGGCCCTCGCTGCTAATACTCGACGAGGCTACCAACAGCCTTGATCTGGAAAGCGAGAGGCGCATACTCGACTCGATTCGTTCCGCGGTGAAAGTCAGTCTGCAAGGCCATGAGGGCCGGCTGAGCGTGATCATCATTGCGCATCGATTCTCGGCAGTAGAGCGGGCCGATATGGTCTACATGCTTGAGGGTGGCCGTGTTACTGCATCGGGCACCTGGGACAGCGTTCATGCGAGAAGGGAACAGATGAATTCTACGGGAGTCGAGCTTTAGATCTGGAGTGGAATTGGGCTAGCCAGGCCCATCCGTCAGGCAGTACGCAACAATTGTGCTTCCACGTCGGTCTGTCTTCTGTTCGAGCGCAGTCACGAGTCTTTCCTCCAGCCCGTCCGGGTCAACCGTCATCTCACACGCGGCAATCTCTGCCGCGCTGGCTCCGTGGAAGCATAGCTCGCAGACTCCCAATGCGCCTTCTTCGCCAGACCTCACCGGCGGGCCGAAGACGCGGCAAGTGGTTGGCCGGGCGGCATAGAGATCGCAGAGCCCGGTGGCGGGATCGAGCGCCGCGCATGGCTCCTCGTTGGCAAATTCCTCAAACCGCGCCTCTGCGTCTTCGCCTTCGGAGAGAATTCCTGTTGCGGCATTTCCAGGAAACTGGGAGGCCAGCCCGGCGATAGAGATTCGAGCACGTTCCCGAACGGCGGCCGCCCGTTCCGGTTCCCGCAGCCCCAGGTCGACCAGCCCAGCGCGCAGGCGATCCGCGTCCAACTGGCTTACGGCAAACACTCCAATGCAGCATTGGGTGCAACCGGGGCGGCACACAAGCCATGCTCCGCTGCGTCGTGCAGCATCAGCCAGTGCTGCATCGAGAATCTGCACCAGCTCCGCATCGCCACCGCTTCCCATGCCATAAGCATAGAGCAATTCCATTTCCGCCGTGCCTGGGTAAAATCGGTGAAGCCGCGGATTTCTTGACCGAGAAGGGCGCGCCTCTGCTGGCACGGAAAGGTAAGTTTCCCGCGAATCGGCTACTGATTTAGACTCAATCGCACCATGAAAATGCGCAGTTTTCTTAGCCTTGTATCCACTCTTCTGCTGACGGCATGTCCTATATTGAGCGCTCAGCCATTATCTCCAGCCGCTTCGCAGCCCACTGTGGCGGAGGCGCAGGCCTTTATGGACAAGGCCGAAGTTGAACTGCTCGATCTATCGAATTTGGCCGCCCGAGCCGGCTGGGTGCAAGCCACGTTTATTACCGATGACACAGAAATCGTTGCTGCAAAAGAGGGCGAGCGTGTCATCGCGCGAACGACGGAACTTGTTGAGCAATCGAAACGCTTTGACGCGCTTAACCTGCCTCCTGATTTGAAGCGTAAGTTTCTGCTGCTCAGATTGAGCCTGACACTGCCGGCACCGAACGATCCCAAACTGCGAACAGAGCTCACACAGACCGCCGCTTCGCTTGACGGTAGTTATGGGCGAGGCAAATATTGCCCGGGCGGCGATGAGACAAAGTGCATGGGCATAGACGAGCTTGACGTGCGCATGGCAAAGAGTCGAGATCTTAAGGAGCTTGAAGAACTGTGGGTCGGCTGGCACAAGGTAGGCGCTCCCATGCACGACCGATATGCCCGGTTCGTTGATTTGTCGAACCAGGGAGCGCGCGAGCTGGGCTTCGCCGACACCGGGGTGCTGTGGCGCTCCGGCTACGACATGACGCCGCAGGAGTTCTCGGCGGATCTGGAACGACTGTGGAAGCAGGTCGAGCCGCTGTACCTTGAGCTTCACACCTACGTTCGCCACCGCCTCATTCAGAAATACGGCGCTGCGGCGGAGCGGCCGGACGGCATGATTCCCGCGCACCTGCTGGGCAACATGTGGGCGCAGGAGTGGGGCAACGTATACGACATAGTTGCGCCGCCCCTAGCGCCGCAGACTTACGACATTGGCCAGATACTCGAAGCGCGTCACACTGAACCCAGGCAATTGGTCGGCTATGGTGAAGATTTTTTCAAGTCGCTGGGCTTTGCACCGCTGCCCAAGTCCTTCTGGGGGCGGTCCCAATTAACCAAGCCACGGGATCGTGATGTGGTCTGCCACGCCAGTGCGTGGGACGTGGATAACGACATGGATGTGCGCTTGAAGATGTGTATACACATCTCCAGCGACGACTTCACAACCGTCCACCACGAACTTGGCCACAACTATTACCAGATGGCTTATCGCAAGCAGCCATTTCTATTTCGCAGTGGCGCCAACGACGGCTTCCATGAGGCGATTGGCGACTCCATCGCACTCTCCATCACGCCTGAGTACCTAAAGAAGATTGGTCTCATCGATAAAATTCCAGCAGCCGAGGCCGACATACCACTGCTCTTGCACACCGCGCTCGACAAGATCGCCTTCCTGCCCTTCGGCCTGATGATTGATAAATGGCGCTGGGAGGTTTTCTCCGGTCAGGTAAAACCTGCCGACTACAACAAGGCATGGTGGACACTCCGCGAAAAATATCAGGGTGTTGCACCTCCAGTGAATCGCAGCGAGACGGACTTCGACCCCGGCGCGAAGTATCACATTCCGGGCAACACGCCCTATGCCCGCTACTTTCTGGCGCGTGTCTACCAGTTCCAGTTTTATCGCGCCATGTGCCGCGCCGCCGGATATCAGGGGCCACTCAATCGCTGTTCGTTTTACGGGTCGAAGGAGGCTGGCGCGCGCCTGAATGCCATGCTGGAATTGGGGCAATCCAAACCTTGGCCAGAGGCGCTCAAGGCGATGACTGGCGAAGACAAGGCAGATGCTTCTGCTATGGTCGAATACTTTCAGCCGTTGTTGACGTGGCTTAAGGAACAGAACCGAGGAGAGAAGAGCGGCTGGACGGTCGCGCCGGATCCGCTGAAGGCCAAGTAGAATGCGATGTAGGCTGCAAGTGAAGCCCGGGGCCAATCGCCCAACCTAAGCCACGGAAGTATGGCTTCGCATCAGCCGCCGCACTAGAGCAGAACCAGGGATAGTGTGATGTATTCAGCGTCAGCGATGTAGGCATTTTCTTGATGAAAATGCCTGCAAAGATTTGTGGCTCTCCTTACAGTAACCCT
The DNA here is from genome assembly GCA_025355385.1 of Acidobacteriaceae bacterium. GTDB lineage: Bacteria > Acidobacteriota > Terriglobia > Terriglobales > Acidobacteriaceae > JANXZS01. The sequence continues at coordinate 85,977 of JANXZS010000107.1, forward strand.
GCTTCTGCTCAAGCTGCTCAACCCACAAATATTTCGCAATGGTGGCGTACATCCAATTTGACAAAGCGAAGTTGTCCTGCGGGGACTAAAGAAAAAAGATATTTGTAATAGTCGTTGAGCAATTATGTTTTAGCGGTTGCGTGCCGGAAGAATATGTAACCGTGACGGTTGCGTGAATACTTGTGATCAGACTCTAGAGATGTTTCCGTCCGCATCGACATCGATGGACAGTGCTCGAGGCTGCTTAGGTAGGCCGGGCATCAACATCATGTTGCCAGCAGTGATCACGACGAAGCCAGCTCCTGCGGAGAGTGACGCTGCCCGAACGGTAAGCGTCCAGCCGGTCGGAGCGCCGGCCAGCTTGGGATTGTCTGTAAAGGAATACTGCGTCTTGGCGATACAAACAGGGAGCTCAGCATAGCCCCAGTCGGATAGTTGGCGAAGCTGAACCTTTGCCTGATCGGTAAAGATCACGTCCGCAGCGCCATAGATCTGCTGAGCGACTTGTAACACTTTCTCTTCAAGGGTAGCCGTCAACCGATAAAGAGGTTTAACCTCCGGAGCAGGCGCCCTCTCCAGCAGGGCGACGAGCTTGGCCGCCACATCTGCGCATCCCGCACCGCCCTTCGTGAATGCCTCCACCAGTGAGCTTCCCACGCCGTGGGACCCGCAGTAATCGCTTAGCTGCTTCAACTCTGCGTCAGTGTCCTCAGGAAAGCGATTGATCGCCACCAAAAGTGGAAGTCCGTATTTCCCCAAGTTTTCAAGATGTCGCTCCAGATTAGGCAAGCCCTTGAGCAGATCGCCGTCACCCATGTTCCGCATGCTCTGAACAGTGGTGACGACGACGGCGGCTGCAGGCCGAATTCCCGAGGAGCGCATCACGATGTCGAGATACTTTTCCGCGCCAAGATCCGCACCGAAGCCTGCTTCGTTGATCACGTAGTCAGCCAGTCGCAAGCCCATCTGTTGCGAGAGCACGGAGCTGGTTCCGTGCGCGATGTTGCCGAAAGGTCCCATGTGGACAAAGGCAGGTGATCCCTCTGTCGTTTGCACCAGGTTGGGCAGCAGGGCCTCGTCCAGCAGCGCCATCATGGGCCCGGTCGCGCCCAGATCTGCTGCGCTGATGGGGCGCTTTGTACGCGACATGCCGACAATGATCGACCCCAGCCGTCGCCGCAGGTCTTCTCGGCCTGAGGCCAGGGCCATGATTGCCATCACTTCAGATGCGGCGGTAATGACGAAGCTGGTTTCGCGACTTTCGGCACCAGCCTTGCCTCCGACAGTCACCGTAACCTTGCGCAATGCACGATCGTTCATGTCCACGGCGCGCGGCCAGGTGATCCGTTCGGGATCAAGATCGAGTGCGTTGCCATGGAACATATGGGAGTCGACCATAGCGGCGAGCAGATTATGTGCGGAGGTGATGGCGTGGAAGTCGCCATGGAAGTGCAAGTTGATTTTCTGGCTCGGCTCGACCTGCGACAAACCACCTCCTGTCGCGCCTCCCTTCAACCCAAAGACCGGGCCTAGAGAGGGCTCGCGTGAGGTCAGGATGGCCTTTTTGCCAAGAAACTCCAGCCCCTGAGTCAGGCCAATCGCAACCACAGTCTTGCCTTCGCCGCTGACGGTGGGAGTGGTCGCTGTAACAAGGATTAACTTTCCACGGACAGGGAACGCTTTATCGGTGAGCAGTTCCAGGCTGACTTTAGCGCCGTAATTGCCGATGCTCTCATAGTACTTTTCAGGCAAACCAAGTTTTCTCGCGACCTCGCGAATAGGCAGTAGGGGCTTGCTCATCATGGATACTCTCAGTTTACGCCGAGAAGCAGCGCGACCGGACATTGCGCTCACTCCGGTCGCACCGTCGGGTAGTTTACTACTTGCCCTGCAGCTCGTCCGCGAGCTTCGAGGCTCCGTATACTTTGCGGAGAGCCTCAATCATTGCTGAGCTATGCACAGCAACCGCGCGGTTCTTCTCACCTTCGTAGACAAAGTCGCCGGCGAGCGACTCGATGTTGCCATCGAAGATCAACCCGACCAGTTCCGCTTGCTTATTGATGACCGGCGAACCCGAATTGCCGCCGATGATGTCGCCAGTGGCAACGAAGTCCAGCGGCGTCTCCAGATCGAGCTTGTCACGGCCTTCCATGTAGCGTTTTGGCAGAGCGAAGGGGCCGATGAAGTCAAAGCTGCGTGCGCGGTCGTACAGACCATAGAACGTGGTCTTGGGGGGAGCCTTGGTTCCATTCATCGGATAGCCGTTCACCGATCCATAGGACAGCCGCAGCGTGAATGTCGCGTCGGGATAGGCCGACTTTCCGTAGGCGAGAAAGCGCGCCTTGCCGAGCTTTTCTCCTGCGGGTTGTTCCACACTCTCCACGTTATCCTTGTTCCATTTCGTCATGCTGCGCGATAACGGATCGAGCTTTCGGGCCAGCACAACCAAGGGATCGGTCGAGGCGGCCACTGCCGCTTCTCCGCCGGTGATCAAGGCTTGCCGCTGCTTGGGATCGGCCAGTTTGGAACCGCTGACCAACTCATGCGCGGTCTGTTGGGGAGTGCGCCCGGCTAGCACCGCGACCACAAACTCATCGTTCGGTCCTAACTGCTTCAGCGCCTCAGTCAGAGCCGCCGTCATACGCGCTTCCTCCATCGCAGGGTAGATGGGCGCAGGCGACAGCATCCGGTACTTCAGCGATTCGAGGCCAGCTTCGTGGAAGGCTATGAGGCGCTCGCCGTCCGGCTTCTTGATCTCGGCTACATACTGCACGATCTGTAGCGCAAGGTTCGCGAGGGCCGAGTCGGTGCGGCGGAAAACCTGCTGCTTGATCATCGGACGCGCCTTCAATTCAGCAGCGGCGATAGTGTCCCATGCACCGCCGTACTCCGACTGCAATCCGGGCTTGGCCGAGACCAGGCCGCGAAACTCTTCCTCTTCCTTCTGCTTCTTGGCGATGACTCGCGTGTCCTGCAACGCCTCATATCGCCCCTGATAGGCCTTTTGACTGTTCTGCAGGCCAAAGATCAGGCTGTTTACCTGACGCGCCTGCTCGCCTCCCTGGGCGGCGTAGGCCTGCATGGCATCAATGCGAACCTTGAAGTACTGCAGCAGCAGCGGCTCGCGGAAGTCGCGCTCTGTCACGAGCTGAGCCATCGTGTCCTGGCGTGCCGTCGAGCCGGGATGGCCGGAAATGAAGATTAATTCGCCGTCTGCCGCACCATTTGCGCTCCACTTCAGGTAGTCAGTTGAATGCAGTGGCTTGCCGTTGTCGTAAACGCGAAAGATGGCCATATCCAAGTCATATCGAGGATAGGTGAAGTTGTCCGGATCGCCGCCAAAGAATGCAATCTGCTGCTCCGGGGCAAAAACCAACCGCACATCTGTGTATTTCTTGTAACGGTAGAGCCAATATTCGCTGCCCTGATAAAGCGGAACGACATCGGAGCGCAGGCCGGTCTTCTTCTGGCTCTCGCTCTCGATCGCCGCAATCACGCTTTGCCGCGCATCGTAGGCTTTCTTTACATCGGAAATGCCCTTTGCGCCGTCTTGCATGCGATCCGTGACATTCTCCATGGATTGCAGGACGTTGACTTCAAGATCAGCGGACTTAAGCTCCTCCTGAGGAGTGGCAGCGTAGAAGCCGTCCCGAATATAGTCGTGCTCGGCATTGGATGCCTTCTGCAACTGACCTCGCGCCACGTGATGGTTGGTGAGCAGCAGGCCATCAGGACTGACGAATGAGCCCGAGCCGCCGTCGTTAAGTCGCACACTTGAAAGACGTACGTGGTCCAGCCATGGTTGCGTCGGGGTAAAGCCATAATGCTGCTGCAGTAGTTTTGTTGGGGGATTGTCAAACGTCCACATCCCCTCCTCGGCATGAGCAGCCACTGCGCTCACGGACAGCGAAAACATCGCAGCCAAAGCAATTTCGAGCCGCAAAGACACTAGATACCCTCCTGAAACGTGCGCGGCCGGTAGCAGTTAGCCGTGCAGAGTCTCTCTTCGTTTATGCGAAGTATATCGGAGAGAGACCTGGCAAGCAGAATTGGCGGCAGAAAGTGTATTCTGAAAAGAATGAAGAAAACCAGAATGGCTCCTCCGCCTTGTGGCGGCTCCCTGACCTCGAACGCCGAACATCGACCTAACCCCGATGGTAAAACGGGCACCTGCGGAGTTTGTGGCTCGGGTGTCGCCTTCACTATCGACGTTTCCAGCAATCCAGTACCCCGCTTTCACAAGTCCGGCCCGCGCTAGGGACAGCCGATTCTTCGCTAAGTGCAAACCAGTGTGGAGAATCGGAGTGCTTCCTAGCGTCAAGATTCGTCGCTTTTAGCGCCTTGGGTTAGTTGGATTTCTCGCTTGACGGGCTGATGCGGTCAATCCTGGTCAACTCCTCCGCCGTAAACGAAAGGTTCGCCAGTGCGGCCACGTTCTGGTCAATCTGTTCGACTTTGCTGGCACCAATCAGAACGCTGGTAATGCGGGAGTCGCGCAGCACCCAGGCGAGCGCCATTTGCGCGAGAGTCTGACTGCGCTGACTCGCTATTTCAGCCAGGTCACGAATCTGTGTGAGGCGCTCTTCGGTTATTTCCGCAGGCCGTAAAAAGCCTTGCGCCCGGTTGGCGCGAGAATCTGGTGGGATTCCATGCGAATAACGGTCTGAGAGCAGACCCTGGGCAAGCGGTGAAAACGCGATACCCCCAACGCCCTCCTTACCCAGTGTGTCAAAGACTCCGAGTTCCGGCGTGCGCTGGAAGATCGAGTACTTCATCTGGTGGATCAGGCATGGGATGCCCATCTCCCGCAGAATCGCCACTGCCTTCTCAGTCTGCTCCGGATTGTAGTTCGAGATACCGGCGTACAGAGCCTTTCCGCCATGGACAGCCGACGTAAGCGCTGACATCGTCTCTTCGATCGGGGTGTTCGGATCGGGCCGGTGTGAGTAGAAAATATCCACATAGTCTATCTGCATCCGCTTCAGACTCTGGTCCAGACTTGCCAGCAGATACTTTCGTGAACCCCAATCCCCATAAGGTCCTTCCCACATGGTGTATCCGGCCTTCGTCGAAACAATCAACTCGTCGCGATATGCGCGGAAATCATCGTGAAAAATGCGTCCGAAGTTTTCTTCCGCGGAGCCGGGAGGTGGACCATAGTTGTTGGCCAGATCGAAGTGTGTGATGCCGAGATCGAATGCACGATGGAGCAGATGCCGACCCGTCTCAAGGGCATCTACCCCACCAAAGTTGTGCCACAGTCCGAGAGAGATCGCGGGCAGCGACAGGCCACTCCGGCCGGTGCGGCGGTAGGCCATCGAATCATAGCGTTCGGCGGAGGCTGAGTACGGCGCTTGATACAAGGGATTTGCTCCTGCGTTGAAATGAAGGCTGATTGAAGTCCTGCTGATTCTATGCGAATCGGTGCGGCGAAGAAAACTGAGGGCGGGACATTTTGCTTCCCGATGCAAGCGCAGGGAATGGTAATCGGGGAGTCAGCACGCAAAGCCCCGCTCCTGGAGCGGGGCTTCTTTTCGCTTGATAGCCGCATTCCGATCTATAGCTTGACAATTGCCTTGTGCAGAGCAGTGAGCAAAGCAGCAACCTTCTCCGGGTTACTCAATGCAAACTCTCCTGCATCTGACGCAGCTGCCGCAGTGATCTCCGCTGCGGCGTTCAGATTGGTCTCGTAGATATCGATGAGTTCGAAATCTTCTCCTTCGTGCTCGTGTTCGACATCATGCTCTTTTTTGTCAATGTCATGCATTGCAATCTCCTCTTAGGCGAAATTTTACACTTACGGCGCATTACTAATCTCGGGATGGGAAGATGCCTTGTTGGCGGCCGCTGAGACCATATCGAAAGTAACACTCAGCGTTGTTCTGAGACCAGCTGGCGAAATTCAGGCGTTTCCCGGAGTGCGGCGAACTCTTTCTCCTCCATCATTTTTTTCCGATTTTTGAAGCCTTCGCTCAGCGCCATTCGAAGGTATTGCAGCGCTCGGTCATTCATTCCCACGTTGGCATAGGTCTTCGCCAGGGAATAATTCATCACTGCTCGCTGCTGCGACGAGATGCCCTCGCCGATGCCCCCCGTCGCACTTCGCTCGAATATATTGGGATCCAGAGAAAGGGCCATACGAAATGCTTCGGCACCCTTCTTGGCGTTTCCCTGAACAAAATACAGGGTGCCCAGATTGCCGTACATCGTGGCGTCACGCGGGGATAACTTTAAAGCTTTTTTGTAAAGCTTCTCCGCAGAGCCATACTTTTTTTCAGAGTATAGGGCTGTTCCCAGATTATTCATCGCTTCGGCGTACTTGGGATTCAGCCGCAGGGCTTTTTCGTAGTGACTTTTCGCTGCGGTCATGTTGTACAGGTGATGGTAAGCCACTCCTGTTTTATTCCAGACGGAAGCGGAAGTCTGAGGTGCTTGGTCGTACTCTTTAATCGCTGCCTGGTACTTCTTCTGAGCCATCAGAATATCGCCCTTAATCTCAGCCACCGACTTGGCGGGCGTGTCCGTTGGGATCGATGTTGAAGTAGGCGCGTTGTCATCCTGCCCGGATAACGTGGACAAGGCAAACGAGTAACGATTGACCGCAGACAGCGCCAGGACTGCGAGCAATCCGATCAGTCTCACAACTTGTGTACGGCCACGCTCGCTCATCCTTCGCCTCCCCGCTGGCGGCTCAACTACCGGGACAAGGAGGAACATATTCCCGGGATCATGAGGGCGCTTGGCCGAAAGTATACGCCGGGGAACCCGCTCGGGGACAGATGCCAGGATGGGTTTGAAGTGCGGGACGCGACGGGACGGAGCGAAAGCTGCTCCGGGCGATCGTTTGGCAATGCCCCGCGATCCGCACGTCTAGAGCAGAAGCAGGGATAAAGTGATGTACCCAGCGTCAGCGATGTAGGCATTTACTTGATGAAAATGCCTGCAGAAATCTCTTGCTCTCCTTACAGTAACCCTGCTGCTGCTCTAGGTCTATCCAGGCGTATTTTTTCCGCTGCAATGGCAGCAGCGGGATAGATTGAGTGAGCGCAGCGCTCCACGAACCGCCGCGCTCACTTCCGACAGACCTTCTCTAGATCGTCCGGTTACTTCTTGTTCAGGTCGTAGTTCATGTAGACCACATGTGTTTGCAGATACTCTTCCAGCCCGTGCTTGCCGTCGGCTCCGCCGATTCCGGACTTCCGCCATCCTGCATGGAAGCCCTGCATCGCTTCGAAGTTCTCGCGATTCACATAGGTTTCGCCAAACTTCAATTCGTTTGAGGCGCGCATCGCTGTATCCAAGCTGCGCGTGTAGATTGAGGAGGTCAGCCCGTACTCGCAATCGTTGGCATACTCGATGGCCTCGTCCAGATCCTTGAACGTGGTGATGGGCAGCGCCGGACCGAAGATCTCCTCCTGCATGATATTGGAGTCCTGTTTGCAGTTAGTCAGCACCGTAGGCTGGTAATAGTAGCCGGCCTTGCTTTCATGCTTTTTGCCGCCGCATTTCAGCTCCGCTCCCTCCTGCACCGCGCGCTGTACCGCCGCATCTACGAGCTCCAGTTGCTTCTTGCTCACAAGCGGCCCCATCTCGGTCGCTGGTGCAAAGGGATCGCCGACAACGGTCTGCTGCATCGCCGCCGTGATCTTTTCGATGAATTCATCCGCAACGGACTCATGCACGTAGGCACGCTCCGCGCAGTTGCAAACCTGGCCGGTATTGATGATGCGCGACGCCCGAATGGCCCTCACTGAGAGGTCGATATCCGCATCCCCCATCACGATGGCTGGCGCCTTTCCGCCAAGCTCAAGCGAGACCTTGGTCACGTTTTCTGACGCCGCATGCATTACCGCGATGCCACCACCCACGCTGCCCGTCAGGCTTACCATGCCTACCTTGGGATGGCTCGCCAGCGCCTTGCCGATGACCGACCCAGAGCCGGAGACAAGATTGAAGACCCCCTTGGGTAAGGACGATTGCGCGACCAGCTTGGCAAACTCAAAGGCATTGTTGGGAGTTTCACTGCTTGGTTTTACCACGATCGTGTTGCCCGTAACCAGTGCCGGAGCCATCTTGCGCACGATGAGGAAAAATGGAAAATTCCACGGCAGAATGCCCGCAATAACGCCGATCGGCATGCGGAAGAGCAGTATGTTTTCGCCGGGACGGTCGCTTTGGATAATTTCGCCTTCGTAGCGACGAGCAAACTCCGCCATGTAGTCCAGATAATCGGCGGAAAAGTCCACCTCCACCTGCGCCAACGATAGGATCTTGCCCTGCTCTTCGGTGATCACGTGCGCCAGGGATTCACGGTTGCCGCGAATCAGCGTTGCGATCTCGCGCAAATAGCCCGCGCGCCGAATCGCTGGCAGAGCGGCCCATGTCTTCTGCGCCTTCTCCGCCGCCAGCACGGCTGAATTTACATCCTCCACCGTACAGTTTGGAACTTCGGAAATCACTTCTTCCGTTGCGGGATTTACCACCTGCAGCATCTTCGTCGACGCCACAAACTCACCATCGATCAGCATCTCATAGCGCTTGAGATTTGCTTGCGTTGTGCTCATAAATAAGTCCTTTCTTCGGACGGACTCCGGCAATAGCCCGGAATCGCGACAATGATAGATCTTCCCCTCGTACGGGCAGAGCGTTTTAGACTAAAACTTTATCGTGGTCCCTGTCGACGGAATTCCGGCGCCCCTTGCCAGCCGCGCCCGATACATGGCTTTTCCGCCGCTTGCCTGGGCAGGTGCCGCGCGCGAGAAGAAGCCAAGAATTACTGCCGACAAGTCGGCTAGTGTTACCTTGAGCCGCATGAAAGCATGCTCCATCGCTCAAATGCGAGGGGAAAACTTTATGATCGTCGTCTCGAGCTTTCGCACTCCAGCGATCACCCTCGACCCCGCCCGACGCGATGATGAGGATGCAGAGCGGTACGCGGCAGGCAGGCACTGGTTTGCCGGGGCTGCGGCGCTACTCCTGTTGCTCCTTGCCATTCTGGCATTCGCGTCGAGCAAAGCCTCCCTTGTGCTACTGCCGATAAAACTGCGTTCCACGCGGTTTTCAGTGACCATAGATGGGCAGCCGGCATATTTCCTGAATGCGGCGGCTAACTACTACGACCTCAACTTCGATCTCAAAGGCCGCACCAAGATCTCCATCACCGCGCCGACAGAGGATTACTGGGCACGGGGTGTAGAGGTCCAGCCTTGGCGCGAGAACATTCGGCCCACCCGCCGCGGAGCCATGATCACCTTCCTGCTCGATCATCCAGCCAAGCTATCCATTAGCCGGCCGGGCGATCACCTTGCCAATGCGGAGATGCTATTCCTGTTTGCGAACGAACCGGAGCGAGATGCGCCCACGACGTCCTCCAACGGGGTGCGCTATTACGGCCCGGGAATTCACCGTGAAAACATTGACGCCCATACCGGCGACAGAATCTATCTCGCGCCGGGCGCGATCATTCTCGGTGGCCTCAACCTCTGGGACGTGGAAGACGGGAAGGTCTTCGGGCGAGGAAAGATTCTGTACAATCTTCGTGTTCCCGCCAGTGGCGGCTACAGCTTTAGCGTATTGTCTCGTGACGGCAGCCGCCTGGTCATCGATGATACTGAGGTCGCGCATAGCCCTGAGACGTAGCCGCAGGTCTGTGGCTCGTTGGGCAACGCTGTACAGTTGGCGTCGGGAAGCGTCGGGCTAGCGGCCGGTATGTACGCGATCCGCATTGAAGTGACCCAGACGACGGGGGAAGACGCATTCGACCTGCTGTGGCAGGGTCCAGGTATCCCACTTTCGAAGTTGCAGGAGGGCGCTCTATTCCACAGGACAAGCCCATAGGGCATCGTTTGCTGAGGGCGCAGATACTTAGACTCTAACTAGCGCAAAAGTCCACGGCTCCGAGATCGCCATCTGCGGCCGGGAACGCCACCCCGCAGACACTGCCGGAAGTAATTTGAGCGTCGAACCATGCTTCATAGTGCAACCCGGACGAAGCAAGGGACCGATGTGCACCATCGTCCATCCACTAATTGCTGGGGGACGCCCGCTCAGCAGTGGCAAACATCATCTGATCTGCTACGCCGCTGTAATTCGAGCGAGGATTAGCGGGAATTGTATCTGCCATAACAAGCTTCATCGCGGTTAGAACGATAGGCACATAATTACGTGTTTCAAGCGGCAGCATGCGCAGCTTTGACAGTCGCTCGAAGTCCTGGGTGCGCGCTCGCTCGATCGCTGAACTTACGCTGGCCTCTCCGGCGTTATATGCGGCCAGCGCTAACTTCCAATCACCAAATTGCACGTGGAGGCCGCGCAGATATTGCGCCGCCGCGCGGGTGGACTTGAGAGTGTCGAGGCGCTGGTCTTCAACTGCATCGACGCGCAGCCCATAACGGCGGGCGGTGTCTGGCATCATCTGCCAGAGACCGCGCGCGCCCTTTGGTGAGAGAGCCATGGTGCGCCCGCCACTTTCGATCAGGATCACCGCAGCCAATTCCACCGGCACTCCCTCATCTCGCAGAACCGGTTCGACTGCCGGGCGCAACAAATCCAGCCGCGCCATTGCCGTAACCAGCCCACCTTTATTCCATGATGCGGGATGCTGTCCGCTGTTGAGCGGGAGGATTGCATTCGCCGCCTCAATAGGGCGTGGCTGCGTGTTCGCGATTACCGTCTCGGCACCAGCGATAATTGCCGCGTCCGCCGCGCTCGTCAACGATTCGCCGATGTTCGCGAACTGACGATCAACAGCCAGGTTAGCGGAATGAGAAGCCAGGGAGGTCTGGCCACGCGCGAAAAAGGAAGTCGTCAGCAAGAGAATTGCCAGCGCAACCCGCAAGTCGCATTTCGTTCTGCGGCCCTCTTTTGCGTTAAGCATGCGGAGCCTCCACGAGTAGCGCTGCTTCACGCTTCAGTGCCGGCTTGACTTCCGCATTCCACTTCCAGATTCCGAAAATAGGAGGGTACACGACCAACTCCATCAGGAAGGAAGTAATGATTCCTCCCAGCATTGGAGCGGCGATGCGCTTCATGACATCGGCTCCCGCGCCGTTCGACCACATGATGGGGAGCAACCCGAACAGCATGCAGGACACCGTCATCACCTTAGGCCGCAGACGCTTGACTGCGCCATGAACGATTGCTTCTCGCAGATCGTCCCAGGAGTGGATTCCGCCCTTCTGCAATGCATCATGGTAAGCGAGGTCGAGGTACAGGAGCATGAATACCGCAGTCTCCGCGTCAACGCCAAGCAAGGCGATCAGACCCACCCAGACTGCAATGCTCATGTTGTAGTTAAGCAGATATAGAAACCAGACGGCGCCAATAGCAGAGAAGGGTACTGCCAGCAGAATGATCATTGTTTTGATCGCCGAGCCGGTATTGAAGTACAGCAGCAAAAAAACGATGAACAGTGTGATGGGTACAACCAATTTCAGACGCTGCGCGACCCTCTGCATGAATTCATACTGGCCGCTCCATTCCAGCTGGTAGCCGGCAGGCACCTTGACTTGATCGGCGACAGCCTTCTTAGCATCCCGCACATAGCTGCCTATGTCGCGCCCCGAAACATCGACATACACATAACCGCTTAGTCGGCCGTTCTCGTCACGGATCATGCCCGGACCGGTTCGCATGCGAATATCCGCAATCGCTCCGATGGGGATCTGCGCTCCAGAAGGTGTTGTTACCAGCACCCGTTGTAGTGCGTCAATATCGCTGCGGTAATCACGTAGATACCGGACGTTGATCGAGTAGCGCTCGCGCCCCTCGATGCTGGTCGAGACCTGCTCGCCGCCCACCGCGGACATCAGCACGGTCTCCGCATCGTCGATGGTCAGACCGTAGCGAGCTAACTCATCCCGTTTTAGATCGAAATCCAGAAAGTATCCACCAGTCGTCCTTTCGGCAAAGACGCTCATGGTGCCCGGGACATCTTTCAACGCCCTCTCCACTTGTTCGCCGACCTGTTGGATCTGGCCGAGGTCAGAGCCGAGCACCTTGATGCCAAGCGGCGTGCGAATGCCCGTAGTGAGCATGTCGGTGCGATTCTTGATGGGCATCGTCCAGGCGTTCGAAATGCCTGGTATCTGCAATGCTGCGTTCAAACCGCCGGCACCGTAAATGAGTTGCTGGGTCGATACATGATCAGGCCATAGTCTTCGCAGTATGGACTGCAGGCGGGGCGGCGCCGACTTCGAATACCATCGTTCCAGCTTTGGCCAATCCTCCTGCGGCTTGAGTACGATGGTGGTTTCCATCATGGAAAAAGGCGCTGGATCGGTGGAGCTCTCCGCCCGGCCTGCCTTGCCGAATACGCGCTCGACCTCGGGAAATTCACGGATGATCTTGTCTTGGATCTGCAGCAAACGCGTCGCTTCCGCGACCGAGATGCCAGGCAGCGTCGACGGCATGTAGAGGATTGTGCCTTCGTCGAGGGGTGGCATGAACTCCGATCCCAGCTTGAAGTAAACCGGCACCGTCAACGCCATGACCACCACCGCGATTCCTATGGTAAGCCACTTGTGATCGAGCACGAACTCGACGATGGGGTGGTAGAGCTTCATCATCGGACGGCTGATGGGGTGCCGCTCTTCGCTATGTATCTTACCCACGAAGACCGCGCTTACGGCTCTGGCAAGCCACTTGGGACGGAAGTTGAGACTGTCCATGTGTGAGAACAGAACACGCATGGCTGCTGGCGCCAGCGTGATGGCCAGCAATGCCGCGATCGCCATGGAAAAGTTTTTGGTAAATGCCAGAGGTTTAAAAAGCCGTCCCTCCTGCCCCTCCAGACTAAATACAGGAAGGAAGCCGACCGCGATGACCAGCAGCGCGAAGAAGCTTGGTCCCGCCACCTCCTTGACCGCCGCCAAAACCACGGAGTGAGAGGACCCCGGCCGGCCCTCCGCCTCCCAGTGCTCCAGCTTCTTGTGTGTCTGCTCGACCACGACCACGGTTGCATCCACCAGTGCGCCGATTGCGACGGCGATGCCGCCGAGCGACATGATGTTGGCCGTCATCCCCATCAGTTGCATGGGGATGAAAGCAAGAATAACCGTGACTGGAATGATTACAATCGGGACCACCGCACTACGGAAATCCCACAAGAAAATCAGGATCACAAAGCTGACAATTACCAATTCTTCAATCAAAGTGTGCTTAAGATTATCGACTGCGCGGTCGATGAGATCAGACCGGTCGTAGGTGGTGATGAGCTTGACGCCGGGCGGCAATGTGGGCTCGAGTTCGTGCAGTTTTTCTTTGGTTCGCTCGATCACCTTCTGCGCATTCTCGCCATAACGCATGATGACGACGCCGCCCACGGCTTCGCCCTTGCCGTCGAGTTCTCCCGCGCCCCGACGCAGGTCAGGACCGAAGGTTACCGTCGCCACATCCCGTATGAGCACCGACGTTCCAGTTTGCGGATTGGTCATGATGACCGTCTTGCCGATGTCGTCCAGTGAGCGAATGTATCCCCGGCCGCGAACCATGTATTCCCGCCCAGTAAACTCGACGAGCCTGCCGCCAACATCGTTGTTGGACTTCTGCACTGCGTCGCTGACCGCATTGATTGGGATCTTGTAGGCAAGCAATTTGTTGGGGTCCACATTGACTTGATACTGCCGCACGAAGCCGCCAATGGGTGCGACCTCGGCCACACCCGGCACGGTCTGCAACGCATATCTTAAGTACCAGTCTTGATAGGAGCGCAATTGTTCGATGCTGTACTTGCCGGTGGTATCAACCAAGGCGTACTGATACACCCACCCCACCGATGTCACATCCTTTGCTAACTCGACATTCACACCCTTCGGCAGTCTGGGCGTGACGGAGTTCAGATATTCAAGGGTACGAGAACGTGCCCAGTAGATATCTGTACCTTCTTCGAAGATGATGTAAA
>JANXZS010000158.1 GCA_025355385.1 Acidobacteriaceae bacterium
TCTTCACCCCGGCCTCATGCTGCTTCAATATCCCAATGATCTGCTCTTCCGTGTACAGGCTCTTCTTCATCTTCCGCTCCCTCGCTTTACATTACGAGAGAACTCCAACTCAGACTGGTAGAGTTTTTCGGGGGCAGGTCATGAGAACGGATTCTCACCCAGAGGTTTCCCCAATGACCGAGGCGCACCGCGACTCAACAACGCTATCGAGAGGGCTACAAGCTCTCGACCCAAACGAGGCTAACGCTAATCGTAGCGTCGGCGTAGCCCTCACGTTCAAGAACAGTAAATACTTCCTGAACGCGGCCGAAGCAGCAGATGTTCTTCGAATGGATAGCCGAACTCTTGTGCGTTGGGCGCGGCTCGGGCAAATCCCCGCTCATCCTCTAGGCGATGGAAAACGTAAGCTCTGGCGGTTCATTGAAACTGAGCTGATTTCCTGGCTAGCAGAGCGCGGAACGTCCCTCAAGAAGCCAGTCACTAATACAATGGATACAGCCATCAGCGCTCATGCAAGGAGAACTGCATGAGCCGTTTCCAACAAGGAAGTATTTTGAAGCTGAAGCGCAAAAGCGGCCCGGATGTGCGGGTGTTTCGCTGGTACGACGAGTCCAGCGGCTCACGCACATACAAGAAACGCACTCTTGGCACTGTGGCAGAGATGCCCCAGAAACGGGATGCGGAAAAAGCTGTGGCTTCGTTTCGCGCCAACATCAACACGGGGGTCAGGGTGCCGGAAACGGTGTCGGATCTCATAGCCCACTACCTCAAACACGAACTGACGGCGGACAAGAAGGCATACGCCACCATCGAGGCAACGACGATCTATTTGGCTCGTCATATCGGCCCAAATTGGGGAGCCAAGCATCTGTCAGACGTTCGGCCGTGGAAGTCGAGGAGTGGTTGCATTCGCTTGAGTACGCTCCTGCGACCAAGAGCAAAATCCGCAACATCATGTCGGCCTTGTTCAATCATGCCATCCGGCATGAGTGGATCAATCGGAACCCCATCACCAAGGTTCGGGCTTCCGCGAAACGTCTGCGGGAACCGGATGTACTGTCTCCAGGTGAATTCGCAGCCCTGCTTGAACAACTACCCCTTCGTGAAAAGACGATGGTAATGTTGGCTGGAAGCACAGGGCTTCGACGTTCGGAGATGGTCGCTCTGACATGGAGCAACATCGATCTTCTATTGGTTCAGGTGAACGTACTTCGCTCTTGCGTCCGCAATCACTTCGGAGACACGAAAACCGAAGCCAGCCGCAAGCCGGTTCCGCTCCACGCATCCGTGATTGGGTATCTTGACCAATGGAGACGAGTCTCACCGTACAACAGCGACGGAGACTTCCTCTTTCCGTCGGTTCGCCTGGAGGGCAAGAAGCCCATCACGCCGGACATGGTTCTCAAGAAGGTCATCCGTCCGGCTCTCGTTCGAGCTGGAATTACGGACAGAGTGATTGGCTGGCACAGCTTCCGTCACTCTCTGGCGACCAATCTGAGAGCGGCAGGAGTTGACCTCAAAACCGCCCAGGAACTCCTTCGTCACGCGAACTCCCGGATCACGCTCGACGTGTACACGCGAGCGATTTCCGCGAACAAACGCGACGCCACAATAAAGTCATGGAGATGGTGTTGGAGGCGGGAAGGAGCCAAAACTCAGCACCCTCGCCAGCACCCTCGCGAAAGGAAATGCCCTTGCTTACGGGCAGCAAAAAAGGTGCTGGAATCATTCAGCACCCTTCAGCACCCTCGCGGGTCTCAGATTCTTTTGTCACTGTGCCATAAACCGTTCTTTTTATTTGGTTTATGGCGGGGACGACGGGGCTCGAACCCGCGACCTCTGCCGTGACAGGGCAGCATTCTAACCAACTGAACTACGTCCCCAGCCTGCTTTACAACTTGCTCTAGCTACGCCGATGAAAGGTCAGTCTACGACCTCTGGCCGGGAACAACTGTCCTTGTTCCTCCTGTCGATTGTAGCAAACAACGCCCTGCAGGTCATTCCAATGCAGAATCCTGAAGGGTGCGGCAGTCCCTGAACTGAGCGTATGACTCCTCGTTAACATTCCACCCTGACAGAACGGCGGCGCGCGGGAGATTGCCAGGCATGCCTGTTCGGGACATTGGCGAGATTCCCTGAGGATGGGATTAGACCAGCGGGTGACCTTGTCACTTGAGCGGGTACAGCTTGATGTCGCGAAAGAAGACCTCGGCACCTTCGGACTGGAAGAGAATTTTACCTTCAGCGGGCTGCGGGTTAGTCCCTTCATTTACCAGCTTGCCATTGACGTATTGCCGGACGTCGTCGCCTTGAGTGAGCAACTCCACCAGGTTCCACTCACCGTGCGGCTTTTCTACCTCGCCGACGGGGTCACGAAAGCCGGTCACATTTTTAGACGGACCTTTGCCGAATCGATCGATCTTCAATCCAGACCCCGCAGGCGCGGTGATGCGCTTGCCGTCGCGACCAGTGAGGGAGGCTCCGTCGGTCATCCAGAAATCCCCGGTGCCACCTTCCATGATCTGGAACTCGATGGAGTTTGGCCACACTTTCTGCTCACCCTGGATGTTGTAAAGAATTCCGCTGTCCCGCGCCTGACCTGCGCGCTCCGCATAGGTTCCTTCACCCCACTTGAATTCCGCTCGCAGATAGTAGTTATGAAAGGGCTGTTTGGTAATGATGTAGCCCATCTCTTTACCCGAGATGTGGAGCACCGTTTTCTCAACCACGAAGACATGATCCGGATCGGAGTTCAACCCTTTAGTCTTGAGGAAGATGTCGAAATAATTCAGATTGGTTCCATCGAACAAAACGATGGCTTGTTTGTGTGGGGGGATGTGGATGGAGGTCGTCTGACCTATTGCTGGGTTACCTGCAATAAGGGCGAAGAGACCAATCATCGAGTAGATCTTTTTCCTGCGAGCGTCCATGCAATCTTCCTCGTGCTTTGGGTAAGAGAAAAGTTTTCCAGATACCCGGCTAGGCATGGTCTTCCGAGAGAAAGCGCAATTCCCAGGAAGTGGTGGGTAGCCCGGTTTGTTCGGCGATAGCGCGCAGAGTCACGGTTGCTTGCTGGTCGGGGAACTCGGCGGCCGTGTAGTGGAACATCGCCGCGGCGACCGGAACGGTAAAGGGGCGCGTGGGCGGCATGGCGGCAGAAAGCGTCTTACTTTGCGTTTTTGCGAGTATGTTCTCGGTTGTGAGTTCATTGAAATAAACTGGATTGTCAGACGGCGATGCACCCAGCAGCCAAGGTCCATAAGAATAGGAGACTCGTTTGTTATCGCCGGATTCGGATCGTAGTGACATGGCGTAGTTTACCGTGAGGACGTCGCCAGGCTGCCAGCGGCGATGTATGTGCACATATCCCCCCTCGAGTGGGTAGTGGCCCAATGTGTTATTGAGTTGGATGGTCAGGGCCTCGGTCCACTCTGGCTTGCGGATTCGCAGCGATGCAGGCGTGCTGCCGGCGGATGTGATGGCGATGCTTATGGCACCGTTCTCAGCAAGGGATGACATAGCCGTTGCTGAGAGGCTTGCGCTCGCAGTGTGACTGGCCTCAAATTGACTATCGATGGGTAAGTCGTAGTATAGCGACCCACCATCTGCGTGGAACGCGCTGGCGTGGACATCGGGGAAGCAACGCAGGCCATGCAAGGTGCAGCACCACCACGCTCGAGCCGACCCATCTGCCAGAAAGCCAGTGTCAGACAAAACGCGATGGCCGAAATCGCCGGTCGAAAACTGGTTGAAGGCGAATTCGTTGAACATCGTCCGTTCTGCCATGGACAGGTATTTTGCATTGGCGGTTGCTTGCCAGAGAGAGAGGTTGAGTCGAAGCCAATCCACCTCCGCGCAACCTTCAGTGCGGTGCTTGTTGGGGCTCCAGCCCTCGGGGACCCCTCCAGTAATCAATAGGTCTTGCGACTGTGCTATATCCTGCCAGGCTACTTCGCATTGCCGCAGAAGGCCAACGTCCGAGGTGGCGCGATACAAATCCAATACGCCGCGCAGGCTGGTGAGGTAGCCATGAACATGATCACCGGGGCGCCTCTCAATAACCGCAGCAATGTCTTCCGCGAGTGTTCTGTAGCGGTCATCGTGAGTGACTAGATATAGGTTAGCGAGTCCTTCAGTCTGTTGCGTCCAGCAGATGTAACTGGAAGCGAAATGCGCCGCGCTGAATTCGTCACGGATGTTCTTAGAGAGCATGAGTGGACCGACGCGCAGCAGGAAATCGCCGAGGCGTCTGCACGCAGCGAGGACCGAGGCGGAGGGCTTATAGCGGTGATACTCCAGCAGCCCAACCAGTAGGCGGCCATTGCCCCAGAGTAGCGCGAGATCGTGGTCAGTCGGCTTGTCATAACGAAAAGTGCTGCCGAAGTATCCATCGGGCTTTTGTAGCGCAACGACCTCTTCGACGAGTGAATCCAAACTCGGGAAGCTGGTGTGGTAGACGCGCGCGGCCGAAGCCAGCGCGCCGATGTATCGGCCGGAAAGATCGCCGCTGTACTCGGTAAACCGCCGTTCGGGAGTGGGGCGAACATCCGCCAGCAGAAAATCCCGTGTATAGGCTGGCAAGGTTCCGCTAAGCACGCGGTGCAGGGTGACCTCATATCGCTCGCGCATGGGAGCGTGGGTTGCAGTGGGCACGGTGCGATGCCTGGATTCGACCGACGCAAGCGATGCAAAGGAGAGCGGAGCACTACCCGCAACGAGCGGAACGACAGCAGCGGTTCTGAGAAAGTTTCTTCGATTCATCGTGCACCTTCGTGCAAGGCTGCGCCTTGATTAATTACGCTGCTAAGTCTACTTCATCGGAGACCGTTGTGATGAATTGCTGAAGTAGAGCGGGTCGCAAGGGAACCAACTGTCGGTAAGACTGACAACTTTGGGGAATCTGGTGCGATTGACATTTACCTGTTGGCGGGGCATGATGCTTGGCAATTTCTACGGTCGTTCAACTGAGGGCGATAGGCAGGATACGCGTGCCATACTACCCAACTCGAAAGCTCACCATTTTGGCTCTGGATCCAAGTGTCAAAGATGGCCGGAATATGCTGAGAACACAGATCGAAATACCGAACGAAGCCCTGGATAGAGGGCCGCGGGGCTATCGCGTTCATATTATTGACTACGACTCGACGAGCAATGTGCTGTATCCAGCGGCAAGGGTTCGTGCGGGTGTGAACCGGGACGATGATCTCCCCGACGATCCCTGGGATCACGTTGCCGATAACGAGTTGTTAAAGGATTCAGAATTTCACGCCTGGATGACCTACGGCATCATTATGAAGACGTTGTCCCGGTTTGAATTTGCCTTGGGGCGAAGGATAGGGTGGAGCTTTCCCGGGCACCAGATCCTGGTTTCTCCGCATGCATTTTCCGATGCCAATGCCTTCTACTCGGATCGTGCGCAGGGATTGTTTTTCGGATACTTTCCCAGTCTCGATGGCAAGCGGGTCATCTTCACGTGTTTGTCCCATGAAGTAGTTGCGCACGAAACCACACATGCATTGCTAGATGGGTTGCGAGAGCGCTACATGGACGCGTCTTCTCCGCAGCAGGCGGGGTTCCACGAGGCGTTCGCGGATATTATCGCGCTGCTCTCGATCTTCTCGGCTGAATCGGTGGTAGGGAAGATGGTTGACCTCGGGATGCCGAATGTGAATGCGACAACCATCCGGCGCTCCGATATGACTCCCGCGATGCTGCGGTCCTCGGCGCTGCTCGGCCTTGCGCAGGAAATGGGATCTGAACTCTCCGGAATCCACGGCCAGGCCTTGCGCCGATCGGTCTCACTACCTCCAAGCAGAGACTACCTCAGCTCGAGCGAATACCACGAGCCTCACACCTGCGGCGAGGTTCTGGTATCCGCTGTGCTCAACGCCTACCTTGAGGTATGGATCAATCGCCTGCGAGCCATCGGGGATGACGCCAAGCTGGATCGTAAAAGAGCCGCTGAAGAGGGCGCGGAGATTGCAGACCGTCTTCTAACGATGTTTATCCGCGCGATCGATTATTGCCCGCCGACTGACCTGCAGTTCTGCGATTTTGCCAGTGGCGTTCTCACTGCAGATTGGGAGTTGAATCCCAAGGATGAGAAGTATGATATGCGGACCAGCCTGCTGACGTGGTTCAAAGCGTATGGAATCGATCCCCGGTCGGAGGGCTCGCCAGGAAGGCAGGCAGGGTCATGGGACCCACCGCCGAAGGCGACGGTCTTCGCGTATAACCGTACGCATTTTGAATCGATGCGGGCCGACCCCGACGAGCTGTTTCGATTCCTGTGGGAAAACCGTGGGCCCTTCAACCTGAATGACCAGGCACTGACACGGGTTCTTTCTGTACGCCCATGCGTGCGGACCGGACGAGACGGTTTTGTGCTTCGCGAAACGGTGGTGGAATATCACCAGCAGCTGAAGGTCTTTGCGCGCGAGCTTTCGCGGCTGAAGATACGAAAACCGGATGGCATGCCGGAAGGCACTGAAGTGACGCTTTACGGCGGTAATGCGGTAATCTTCGATGAGTATGGACAGGTGAAGTACAACGTTGGCAATTCCATCATTGCTCCCCGGGACAAGCACCAGCAACGACAGACGGATCGCTTGAAGTATCTATGGCAACACGGCGCGTTCAATCCTGGGGCATCGAAGATTCGCGCCTTTGCCCACACGCATCGCATGCGCAGGACGGGTTGGTATCGCTCGGTGGATATCGAGCAGGACGAGGAGGGATAGTCCATGCGGTCGAAGAAGAAAGCGGCCTCGCCTGGCGGCAACATCCCGTCCGCTATCACCATCCGAATGTACAACGTCGGGTTTGGTGATTGCTTTCTGCTGACCTTTCACTCTGCTAACAGAGACCGGCACATGCTGATTGATTACGGCAGCACGGCCGCTCCGAGGATCGGACACGCGAAGTACATGACCGAAATAGCGGAAGATATCAAGACGAACTGCGGGGGCAAGCTCGACGTTCTGGTGGCTACGCATCGCCATCGCGACCATATCAGCGGCTTTACGACCGATGGCGATGCGACGGGGAGAATCATTGCTTCTCTGCGGCCGAACCACGTGATCCAGCCGTGGACGGAAGATCCGAATGCAGCGCCGAAAGCGATGACGGCGACAACAACGTGGGGTAAGAAGGGCAAACCTGACGACAAACAGCTGACATCTCACTTTCTTGGATCTCTCGAAGACATGCACAATATCGCGGCTACAGTTGCCCAGCTTGCGCGTAAAGGCGTGATCCGCGCCGGAGCGGTAAAGCGCAATCAGCTAACATTTCTAGGGGACAACAACCTTAAGAATCTTTCCGCCGTTAAAAACCTGATGTCTATGGGTGCGAGCGGAGAAGCGTACTACGTGAATGCCGGGATGAAGCTGAATAATCTTCTTCCTGGGGTGAAGATCACAGTACTCGGTCCTCCAA
>JANXZS010000176.1 GCA_025355385.1 Acidobacteriaceae bacterium
TCACTAGTGTCCGACACGTTTGAGGCCGGATTGGCTAGAACGCTGTCTTTTAAAGGGTTTCATGAGGTTTTCCGGTGTTAACGATTTGAACGCCAATCCGCCGATAAGGCATCCTTTGGGGCTTTCCCCGGGGGTTTCGTATGCACGCGGGCAAACTTGTTTTCGCGCAAGTGATGGAGTTTGCGCCGTGGCACACCTTCCGGCGCCTGGTCGCCAAGTACCGCGGCGACTTCAACGTGCGGACCTTCAGTTCTCTGGATCAATTCTTGAGCATGGCGTTCGCACAGATCACCTTTCGCGAGAGCCTGCGGGACATCGAAGCGTGCATGGAGGCGCATGCGACCAAGGCGTATCACTTGGGGCTGCGCGGCGACTTTACCCGAAGCAATTTGGCCGACGCCAACGAGCGGTGCGACTGGCGCCTGTACTGCGAGTTCGCCCAGGCGCTGATCCGCATCGCGCGCCAGCTGTATGCGACCGAGCCGTTTGGCCTCGAACTCGACAGCACGGTGTATGCGCTCGACTCCACCACGATCGATCTGTGTCTGACGATGTTCCCGTGGGCGCCGTTTCGCTCGACCAAGGCCGCGATCAAGCTGCACACACTGCTGGACCTGCGCGGCAACATCCCCAGTTTTATCCATATTTCCGACGGCAAATGGCACGATGTCAACGTCCTCGACATCTTGATCCCGGAACCGGGAGCTTTCTATGTGATGGACCGAGGGTACCTGGATTTCACGCGTCTCTACACGTTGAATCAGAGCGGTGGATTCTTTGTCACTCGAGCCAAGCGCAATGCGAATATCCGGCGCACTGCCTCCAGACCAATCGATCGCAGCACGGGATTGATTTGCGATCAGACCGTGATGCTGAACACTTTTTACGCCGCTCGCGACTACCCAGGACCGCTGCGGCGCGTCCGTTATCGGGATCCGACCACCGACAAGTCGCTCGTTTTCTTGACCAATCATTTCGGCATTCCAGCGCTGACCGTCTGTTCTTTGTATCGCAGCCGCTGGCAGGTAGAGTTGTTCTTCAAGTGGATCAAGCAGCATTTGCAAATCAAGCGATTTTTCGGCACTTCGGAGAACGCGGTGCAGAGCCAAGTCTGGATCGCCGTCGCTACCTACGTTCTGGTCGCGATCGCCCGCAAGCGCCTGAAGCTGGATTTGTCGCTGCATACGATGTTGCAAGTTCTGAGCGTGACGCCCTTTGAGAAAATCCCTTTGTTTCAGCTGTTTTCTGACATTGCAGAGGATGCAAACATGCCGGACGACCCCAACCAATTGATTCTGTTATGAAACGTGTCGGACGCTAGTGAGTCAAGACCATTTCTGAAAGCGGCCGACCTATCGTGGTGACTGCAGCACACCGTGTCTGGGTGCTACCGGCAACGCGGGAATTTCCTGAGCGGCTCAACGATCCTCTCCTGAGATGGCAGTTTCCCGAGGACATGTGGGCCGAGCTACAGCGATCGTTGAATGGCTTTGAAGCATCGGCATATTTCAAGGATCACGAACGCGAGGAATCCAACGCAGATCTGTCTATTGGCCAATGGATACGTGCGGGCGCGGTGATCGGTATGGGCACCGATAGCGGATCGCCGCTCAATTTCCACACAGACGCACTCTGGCGCGAGGCGAAGGCATTTGTCGACCATGGCATGCCGGCGTCCAGAGCTATCGTGGCTTTCACCGCGGTGGGAGCTCAAGTTCTAGGAAAGCAGAAGGACCTCGGAACGATCGAGCAGGGTAAGCTTGCGGATATCGCGGTCGTGATGGGCAATCCACTTTTTGACATTGTCGCGCTTTCAAACGTTCTAGTGGTTGTCAAGGATGGTGTTCTGTACAAGAGCGCGAAGCCGCTTGACTTGCGGATGCTCCCGACGGCGCAGTGACAACGCAGAGCGCGCGTAGGTGCTACTTGGGTCGCTACTCAATGCGGATTAACGCACGCACCGGTGAATCGTGCCCAACCTGGTCACTTGTTTCCCTACGAAGCAGCGGTTAAATTTTTTGGTAAACTGTCGCTCGAATAGAGGTGAATTTGCTCCTTCTCATGTCGTTGACAACAGCTTTGCGAAGCAGCGTGACTATTTTGCGACCTATCGCACAGTCATCGGCATCGATCAACGAGGGCACGGTTATAGCCGCGACGGACCCCGGCCGAACGGGCAACACATCATTGTGCCGGCGAGCGACCACGGAACGTTTAACAAACGACCGGACCTGGTCAATCTCGGAATACGCGAGTTTCTGGATAAGCCCGATAGCGATGCACAAAGCCACTAGCTCGGTGCGTGGCATTCCGTCTGCCATGGTGCTTGCAATCCTATCGGTGGTTGGCGTTTGGAGTGCGCTCGCAACTACAGTCTGCAAAGCTGACGGGGCCGCTTCCGATGCCGATCGCAAGGTCGCGTCAATCGTGCCGGCATGGGTCTTTCCAATAAATCCGCCCTCGTCTTCTGCGATACAGACATACGATCATATGAAGGCAATACATACCCCCGGCAGTCCCGTCACCTACACAGAGGCGGATCTTAACGATCTGTTTGCTGCGCCGGATTGGTTTCCCGCATCACATTCGGCTATGCCCAGCGTTGTCGCCATCGGCCGCCCGCCCGAAGTTTACGCCTGCGGCTATTGCCACACGCCAACGGGCCAGGGGCGCCCTGAAAACGCCTCGCTTGCGGGACTTCCGGCGTCCTACATCGTTCAGCAGTTAGCGGACTTCAGTAGCGGCGCGAGACGGAGTGCGTGGCCGGACTCTTACCGTCCTGCCGATCGCATGATCCACGCGGCCAAGTTCGTAACCGCAGAAGAAACCGCGGTCGCTGCAGAATATTTCTCGCAGCAGCACCTAAAATCCCATGTTCGAGTGGCTGAACGGTTACGCGTGCCGCGGTCCGAGGTCGTAGGATGGGTTTATGCAGCTGAGCCCGGCGGCGGCGATGAGCTCCTCGGGCAGCGTCTTCTGGAGTTCACCCCAGATGCTGCGCGTCACGAAAACCGTGACGATGGTTTGCAGTACATCGCTTATGTTCCTATCGGCAGTTTGAAGCGTGGTCGGTC
>JANXZS010000200.1 GCA_025355385.1 Acidobacteriaceae bacterium
GCGCAGCGAGTCCCCACTCGTCCAGGTTGCTGTGTTCCGATCGCCTCCAGCGCACCGCCCAGAAACCTGCGCCTGTCACCAAAAGGAAGCAGGCGCAGAAGACGGCCAGAGCAACGGGGTGAAGAGAACTGGTCATGAGAAATGGATTCGCGGGACAGGAACAAGCATCTGCGAATCAGGCGAAGCTGCAGACTCAACCAGCAACTGCGTCGGGTGCCCCTCGATAAGGTCGAAAGCTTTGTCAAGGGCAGGGATATCCTGTCCGGCGTATGAGCACCGCGTGTTGGTCAGGGAGGTAGAGGACTGGTACCCCTTTTCCATCACGCGTTGATCAGATTCGATGGTTAGGACTGGGCCTACCATCATCCATCGATTCGATCGATCCGTCGGGATTGATCATGATTTTTATTGCGAACATCCATCCGCCGCGGAGGGTTGGGAATGTGGGAAACGCGTGGTTTGCGTTTTCCATCATTTCCGACCTTTAAGCGCGCTGTTGGATGCGAGAGCGCTCAATCAATATTTCGGTCTGGCTTTCGCCGACCAGGGGCACCCGCGAGCTGCTCTCGATGAGTACGGCCTTCTGGGCTTCTTGAGCGGTGCGTAAGATCCAGTAAAGCCGTACGGCCAACTTGCGTGCCGCTGCCACCTTGGCGACTGCCCTGGGCTTGTTGCGACACAGGTGAACATAATGCTTATGAAACTGCGGATCCAGCCGGGTTGCGGTCTGCGCCGCTTCCACCAACAGCATCCTGAGAAAACTGTTGCCTTGCTTACTTATGCTGCCCAGCCGTCGCTTGTTGGACGAACTGTATTCAGCCGGAATCAGCCCCAGGTAACTGGCCACTTGGTTGGAGTGGGCAAACCGGCTGACGTCGCCGATGGTGAGGGCAAAGGCTAGTGCCGTAATGGGACCCACTCCCTTCTGCTGTAACAACAAACGGGCCTCGGGGTGGGACTCCGCCGCCTGTTCGACCGCCTGATCCAGTTGGCCGATCTGCTGGTCCAGTTGCGTCAACAGCGCCAGAGAGTCTTGCCGTCGCACATCCGTCCAGCCCTCCAGCGGCAACTGGTTCAGCATCTTCTGCCCAGTCTTGTTCCACAGCTTGTTTTTTCTCTGCACGCCCTGGTTCAGCGCCAGGTGTTGTAGACCGTTTTTGACCCGTGCTCGCATCTGCACCAGCTTGTGGCGATGGATCAGCAACTGCCGCTGGTCCCGTTCTTGCCGGCTAGGGGTCCACAGCGTGGGAAAGCGCTTCTCCAAAAGCAAAGTCAGTATGTGGCTGGCGTCCCGCTTGTCCGTCTTTTGCTTGCGCACATAACTAGCCCGGATCTTCGCCGCATCCCCTACCCGTACTTCACGGCCCAACCGCTCCAGCAAATCGATAAACCAGTGGCTGTTCCCACAGGCCTCGATCCCGATCAAGCAGGGCCCAGATAAGGCCCGGTAAAACTGCTCCGCTTCCCCGTTGCCGTTGCTCAGCTGGTGTTCGCTATACTCTCCGGTCTCCGTATCGAAAACCGCAATTTGCTGCATCGCAGGATGAAAATCACACCCTATAATCTTCATTGAACGCTTCTCCTTGTTCCTGCAGTACCAGTCCTCTACCGGCACCCTCAGGATCATCGCTGAAGCCTTCGACCTTATTCAATCAATATAGGGCGCACGCTTTTCGCGCCGAAGTCCTCGTAACTTAACCGGCAACTCTTTCCATCAACTCCCTATCACCTTAGAACGTGGTGCTGACGCTCAGACGAAACGTCTTGCGAGGTTCACGGAAGTGCAGAAGCGAGTTAAAGGCACTAATTGCATTCGCGTATGTGAAGTCACCTGCACCGCCTGCGGGGAACATGCTGCGCGTGATCAGGCTTTCGCCGGGAACATCCTCAAACAAGCGGGCAAGGTTGTACGCGTAATAGACACGAACCGGGGCATTCACGATCGGCAGCATGGCCGAGACTTCGCCTCCGATCGAATCGCGCGGCACTACGTTCGTGCCGCTGATCGGACGGATCAGATTAATGAACTGAATCTTCTGGCCACCCTGGC
>JANXZS010000217.1 GCA_025355385.1 Acidobacteriaceae bacterium
CAACTCGCAGCTAACCTGGATATACAGAAATGCCGCCGCCGCCGCCGCGCAGAGGCATTGAACGCACTTGAACGATCGCAGTAGCCCCTGCCAAGTCCGCATAGGATAAAAGTTTTAAACATAAAAGTCAATGAGGATCAGAGAGATAGCCGATTCACAACAATGCGGACCGTCAGAGAGTCCACCCCTGCGCAGAATTTACGAATTACCCCTCAAAGGTTAGACGGGGCATTCGCGTCCGCAGTTATCTACTTAGTCGATAACATGGATACTTTTTTGGAATTGGCTGCCGCGGGGCCATCGCGTCTGCAAGCGCATCCCCCAACAAAAGAAGAGCCAGCAGATTCTCATTGCTTGATGACGAAAGCCCAGCGCTCTCACCCCTGAAATAGATGCGTGGTGTCGATTCCTCCTCTAGAGGAGGTGCGATACGAATTGGAGCCAGCCTATCGTAGGGGACCTTCAATCGTTCAAGGTGAGCCATCGATATCTCAAATTCTGTTCCATATTGTCGAATCGCTTCGCACTACCGGCCACTGGTAAGCTCAGAAGAAAGACGGTCCCTTGGTGCCTCGTGTCGGTGTTGCTGCGAACCCTAATTGAGCCTCCATGCCTTTCAACGATCTGTTTCGTAACCCATAACCCGAGACCAGTTCCGGAGTTCCGCTTGGTGGAGAAGAACGGCTCAAAGATGCGCTGCAGATGCTCGCGGCTAATCCCGTGCCCTTCGTCGGCAATCGTCAGCTGGATTCGTTCGCGAATATGTCTGACTCGGATGCGAATCGAACCGGAGCGGCGGCTTGCGTGAACCGCATTGATAAGCAAATTAGAGATGGCCTGCTTGATCTCTCCCGGCCACCCTTCTATCTCGATTCTTTCGACCATCAGTTGCGGTTTCAGCAGCACACCGGTATCGCGAATTTGTCTACTGAAAAGCTCCACGATCTCTTTTGTAACTGCGGAGACATCAAATAAGCTCGGGCTACTACCTTCCCGGTAGAAACCGAGCGCCTGACGCGCGGCACTTGAAATGCGCAGCAGTTCCTCATCCGCCTGCGTTAGAAGCCCGTGAATTCTACTTAGATCTGAATCGTTCTTGGCGATGTATATCAGGTTGACCAGCGCTTCGAGAGGGTTATTGATTTCATGAGCAATGCTTGCGGCAAGCCGTCCAGCTGCAGCCAGCTTTTCCGACCGTATCAACGATTCCTCGGTCATCGCGCGCTGCGTGATATCCAGGCTGAAGCCGATCATTGTGGGGGTACTTCCATCCCCTTCTCGGATCACTGTACCGCGCTCTTCTATCCAACGAACGATCCCGCCCGGCCAAATTACCCTGAATTGCGTATCGTAATCTTCTCCGCCGGCCAAGGCAGAATCTATTTCGCCTCGAACCCGGGCCTGGTCATCCTGATGAATCCTGGAAGTCACGTTGTTGATGCTTCCCAGAAACTCCCCCGAGGGCAATCCGTAAATAGCCGTCGTCTCGGGGGCGAGGTAGATTTCCCGGGTCAGCCCGTGAAGTTCCCAAACGCCGATACCAGAAATCCGCCGCGCAAGTTGGAGCCTTTCATCCTTCTTGCGGATCTCTCTGACCAGAGTTTCCCTTGCATCGAGAGCTTCGGCAAGCTTGTCGTGGGCTTCGCTCAATGCCATTGCCAGTTGCCTCGATTCCAGCTCCATCTCATTTGCAAGAGCGGCACGCCTCTGCGCCAGATTTGTCCGAACTTCCTCGACGAGCAGAGCCGCGATGATCCGCAGGTAAGGCGCAAGCAAGTCCCGTGCGTCAGAGCGGAGCCCATGACCGAAGATAACAACGACGGCGTTCTCGCTCAGGCGAAAACCCGATACAGGAAGTCGGGTCAGGGAGAAGGGGGACTGCATCTGTGCCTGAGCCGAATCGGATTCGGCAATGGATCGCAAAAATCTGGACCACCCGATCCCATCCGGTAGTTTCTGCGGAAAGCCGGGAGCGGGAAGAAATTTGCCTAATTCCGGATCGCGAATGAAGATGCAGAGATGAGTAGCACCAACAAAGCTTGCTAGTGAAGTCCCTCCCAAAGCGCGGTCGCTGGGATTCAGTAGCTTTGCGAGTTCATCGATCAATGGCATCGGCTACTCGGGAAAGACGCAGATGACGGCAGTGCAATTGTGAAAACCCGTAAATTGACCTTCTGCGCTGGCAACCTGGCCGTAGGTATTGCATCCCGCAAGAGGTATATTCCCCAGTGCCGTCTGAACAGCCTGAACCTCATTTCCAAACTCTTTACCTAATCGTAATCGAGTCGCAACACAGTCAAACAGCAGGGCGCCAACCGGCTTGCTCTCGCCAAGTTGTCGAAGTGCATCCTCTGTCGCTTCACGTGCGGCTGCAGTAGACGAGTGCGGTGTCGCACACATGATGCTCACCGCAGAGCCTTGCGGAATCTCTGCCGCGAAGCTCACAGCTCCTTCCCCATCTATGCCAAGGGGCACCCGCAACTTATAGCCGGTATCCAGCTTTATTCCTGCGATGTTATGTAAGAAGAAGGGCAGTGGAGCGCCAACATCGAGGTTCTGCCCCGTCTCCTCGGCATAGTGTGCGAATACTTCTACCGTACTCACGGCGTCAAGGCTATCGACTACGCTTCCACTGGAAGACGTCACGCGCATGGCGTCGGTAGCGGGCACCCAGCCATGGCGCACGCCAACCCCGATCGGTTTGGTTGAGAGAATCTCCAACGCTACCGCGGCGTTGGAAGCCACACGCTTGCCGAAAAACACATGGGTACGCGTGAACGCGGCATCGTCTCCAGCCCCACCACCGAAGAACTTATACTTGCCCCCGGTATGCACATTCAACATATGAACCAACTCGTCAGCGGAACCTGCAAGCGCATCATTAAGGATCAACGCTGTCCGGTAGCGGTACTTGCCCTCACCGAATCCGCGGAAACCAGCCAGCAATTCCTTGGCGGCGGCTTCAGGACGGGACGAGATACTTTCGGCAAGGGATGCGGAAAACGCCATGTCATCGGAGGAAAGGGCAAACATCGAAATGCTCCCTTCACCCAGACCTTTCGTACTGAATTCGCCAGCCGATGAACATCCTATGAGCAAGCTTTCCGGGAATCGCCCCGTCAAAACCGCAAGCACCGAAACATAGTCGTATTGTGAAGAAGCGAACACTATGAGGGCGTGAGGCGACTTGATGGAAAGCGAAATTTGCTCGGCAAGGTCGGCGGCGGCGACATTGGGATCGCGTTCATTGCTGTAGGCGGTTGCTGTTTTAGTCATAAGAGGGGGAGCGCGTCTAAGTAACGACGATGTCGCCCAGACTTCGCAGGGACATCCTTCGTCGTGCGACTTACTGTAAAGATGGCCCCTGAACTGAGCAATGAGGAAAGTCGGCCTAGACCAGCCCTCCTATTGCAATGGTAATACGCCGCAGGGCGTGCCGGCTGAACCATATTTAAGCAGTGGTGCTACCTGTAAGGATCGCAGAGGTCAGGAGCGTTCACCGCGCCTTGCCTTGCACATTCAAGTAGCAGTTACATTGTTCATAATAAATGTTGAGCCGGTCATTGCAGATCAAGCTGGCAAATCATTTTGCCAGTCGTTCGGTTCAGGTCCTACTGCTATGCAGTTATGCGGCAAGCGATCAACGACTCGACCTTCACGTCTGCCCAATATGGCCTTGGGGCGTGGTGCGCATCGTGTAGAACACTTCTGGCTTTGCGGAGACTGCTTGGCGACGTTGCAGCTGCAGCAAGCTGCAGATAAGGGCATCCGTCTGATACCCCGCCGCGCTGGTAGCCAACCTCGCCGCCCGGGCAGAGCGACACCGGCAGAAATAGCCCGCACGGCTTAGTTGTCTTAGGCCTGACTGTACCGATTGAACTGGGCCAGCAGCAAAAGTCTACGATCAGGGAGCGGCAGGCAAGGCAAATCCCATCCAGTTGTAGCACCAACCTCGATTCCCGGGCCCCTCATCGCAAGTCAACACTCAACAATGAAAGTCGCTCCCGCGTTGCGAGCCTTTCCTGAGCAGAACCAATTATCGGGTGGGAAGTTTGCTAGAGGCTCCGTGGCTGGGCTCGCGGTCGTAGATCCCGGTCAAAGCGTTCCAGCGAACATACAAAATCTCCTCCAGCATCTTCAATCCGTCTCTCAGATAGCTGATGCGGGATCGCTCGTCGTGGCCCCAGGTGACTGATACCTCACGAACGTTAAAGCCCTTGCGCAACGCGATAAAGAGTAGTTCCGGATCAAATCCCCAGCGCTCGATCCGTTGCAGACCAAAGACGGTGTGAGCGGCTGAGCGACGAAATGCCTTGAAACCGCATTGCGTGTCCGCAAACGGAAGACGGATCACCGACCTTGTAATCAGATTGAAACATCGCCCAAAGATCTGCCGGTAGAGCGGTTGGTGGATCGTCTGTCGCGTGCGTTCCAGCCAGCGCGAACCGATGGCAATATCCACGCCATCGCTGATAGCGGCAAATAGCCGTTCCGCCTCTTCGATTGGCGCCGAGAGATCGGCGTCGGTGAACATCAGCACTTCGCCACGAGCCTGCAGCATTCCGTGGCGGACGCTGTAGCCCTTACCGCGGTTGCCAGGATTCTCCAGCAATGACACCGCAGGATCCTGCCGTGCGAACTGCTGTACGATCGCCGCGGTATTGTCTTGCGAACCATCGTTGACCACGATGACCTCAGCCGACCAGTTGCGCTCATGAATGCAATGCAGCACGTCGGTCAGGGCTTTGCCAATGCGCGCTGCCTCGTTGTAAGCAGGGATGACGATGCTGTATTCCGGGTTCGGCATTGCGTAGGCCCAAAGAAATCTTTCGTCGAAAATATTGTGTATCATACGCTAATTCAAAACCTCCCCGGCCCCTTGCATCCCTGACGGTGCTAAACTCCGGCCTATGGAAGAAGAACGCAAACATTCTCTGGGGTTCTGGCTCCTGGTCGGCGGCGGACTCTTCGCCGCTTTCCTGATTGTGATTTCGCTGATCGTCTTTGCCACCCTGCGCAGCGTCACTGGCGATGCGCAATTCGCGTCTCTAGGAGCGGGCAACATCGGCGTCATCGACGTTGACGGCGTCATCCTCAGCGCGGACACGTTGGTGGACCAACTCCGCAAGTTCCAGGACGACAGCTCCATCAAGGCCATCATCTTGCACATCAATTCCCCCGGCGGTGGAGCGGCCGCTTCGCAGGAAGTCTACGATGAGGTGCGGCACCTTCGTGAGGAAAAGAAAAAGCCCATAATTGCCTCGATTGAGAGCGAGGGCGCCAGCGGCGCATACTATATCGCCTCAGGCACGGAAAAGATCTATGCCAACCGAGCTAGTGTCGTCGGCAGCATTGGTGTGATTGCCGAGTGGACAAACTATGGTGAGCTGCTGAAGTGGGCGAAGTTGAAGCCTGAAGTGCTGAAGGCCGGTATTTTAAAGGACGCCGGATCCCCTACGCGCGATCTGACTCCAGCGGAGCGGGCCTACATGCAGAGCCTCATCGACAACATGCACGTCCAGTTCATCGCCGATGTGGCAGCGGGGCGCGGCGTATCCGCCGACACTATCCGCCCGCTTGCGACTGGCCAAATCTGGACCGGCGAACAGGCCCTACCGTTGCACCTGATCGACAAAACGGGCAGCTTCAGGGTCGCCCTGCTGGAAACGGCAAAAAGGGTGGGCATTAGTGGCGAGCCCCATGTCGTAAAACCGGCAGCGAAACACCGGGGAGTCCTCGATCTGATCACTGGCGATGCCGACGAACTTTTCCCTAACCCTGCTAAGCTGCTTGAAAGAAATGCCGGTTTCTATTTTCTTTGGAGATAACGGGCTCCGAAATGCATCTAGACTGGAGAAGTTATAGATAACTCGGGTTATTCTAGTGTTTGGAGCAGAGCCGACCATGACTAAAGCAGATCTGGTTGAGGAAGTAACCCAGCTGGGCGACCTGACGCGGCGCGACGGAGAAGTGATCGTAGACACTATCTTCGAGTCCGTAATCCAGGCCCTTCAGTCGGGAGACAAGATCGAGATTCGCGGATTCGGGAGTTTCCGGATTCGCCAGCGCAAACCCCGTATCGGTCGTAATCCAAAGACCGGCGCCAAGGTCGATGTCCCGGCCAAGCGTGTGCCATACTTCAAGCCCAGCAAAGAACTGCGTGACCTGGTCAATCCCAAGAGCCCGGAGACGGGACATGAAGGCACAGCAGCGTAAGTTTCAATCGAGGTTTCAGGGGAGGCGCGGCCTGAAGCCACGCCTCAGCATTTTTTGGTCCCCGCTCTGGACTCCGGCGCCCGCACCCCGATCACAGAGAGCATCCTGCCGGTAAATCCATGCTCGCCACGATGGGAAAAGAATCGCTCAGGGAGACAACTGGTGCAATCAGCCACAACTGAGATCGCACTCGACCGCAGCCCGGCGGCGAGCAATTGCCGGCGATTTGCCTCTTTGAGGTCAAGATGCACGCCAGGCCCGATATCGCTATGCCCCGGGGCACGCGCTGTCAGAAATAGCATGGGATATTTGTTTCTTACCGGGTCAGAGTCATACACGTCGCGGAAGAGATCATCTGCGTACACAAACTGCGAGCGAAACTGGTGCAGCATCTCCTCGCCTACCGAGTAGCAGCATTGCCCGATGCCCGGACCAATAGCCGCGATCAGATCCTCAGGCTGGCTGCCGAACTCAAGCCGCATCCGCCCCACCCCATTCTCCACGATGCGCCCCAGAGTTCCCCGCCATCCCGCATGGAAAGCAGCGACCGCTCCGAGCTTGCGATCGGCGAGGAGCACGGGAATACAGTCTGCTGTCTGGATGCCCAGGAACAGCCCCGGCTCATCGGTCATGAGCCCGTCACCCGACGTCACCGCCCTCTCTGCCGCGTATTCGCGCCCTACCCGGCGCGTGAGCGTGGAGTGAATCTGATGCAGCGTCACCAGCTTAGGGACCGAAGAAGGCTTTCCTCGACCCACGGCCGCCAGGAACAAACGCCGATTCGCGATGACATTTCGCTCGGTGTCTGAAGAGTTGAATCCCAGATTCAGATCACCGCGCTTATCCTCCAGACCCGATCTGTAGATGGTGGACCGGCCTCCACTCCGGGTGCTGAACCCGTGCTGCAGCCAGCCCAACTTTTGCCACGCCGATATCCGCAGGACGTCCAGAGGCGGCAGAGTGGACTCCGTCCGCACCTGAATCCGTGTCGCCCTCTTCGTGTTCGTGCCTGAGGTTCCTGCCCGGAATGCAGAACTGCGCGTCCCATGTTCGAGACCGGCACCCGCAAAGAGATCATCAATCGCCTGAAGTGCTTGGTCAGTTGTACTGGGCTTTGTCATGACACTTTATTTTAGAGTAGCGGCTCGACTCGTTGGCCGCGAGGACGCCCGGTGAGTCAGCCACCGGCGGAAGGCGGCGAGGCGAAAATAGATCTGCGGACAAAGAGCGAATGGGCCCGCTTTCCAGCGGGCCCGCTCAGAGGCGTTGAAGGTGGGAAGCCAAGGATGGATGTTAAGGAGAGAGTCCGCAAATGGCGACTATACGTACAGAGAGTTACACTTCTGAGGTGGGCGGATCGAGTGAAGTTGCCTCTTATGTTACTTGTATAGATGCACTTTATGGGCCAGAGATGCGCTCGCTCCCAAGATTTCCATCACACCGTCCATCTCACAGAAAACACGAGTGTTGAACGATTTGCGGTTTTCAAATTCGCCACTCCCCACGGCGACCATCAAAATTACAAAGTTAATGCGGTTGGCATAACAATGCTGTATCTGAGCTCTGCGGTACTACTTCTGAACTGTGAACTCCATGTCGCGAATTTTATTCAAAAGTGCCTTGTAGCTCACTTTTAGCCTCCGGGCGGCTTCGCGGCGATTCCAGCGAGTTTCAGTCAGCATATGCCGTATGGCCTCCCGTTCCGCCAGCCACGCGGCACGGTGTCCTATCTGCAGCAGGGAAGGAGCCTCAGAAGTGGGGGGCAGCGCAGATGCTGCGGTCGGCCCAGTGTGATGCGGGACAGGGGTGTCTCCTTGCTGTACTGAGAGTTCACAGACGATCTGGGTGGGGTCGCCGACAATGACATACCTCTTGCACAGGTTTTCTAGCTCGCGAATGTTGCCGGGCCAAGAGTATGCACATAGAAAATCCAGCAGCTTAGGCTCCAGTGGAACTAGGGTGCGGCGGTAGACTGCGGCATATTTCTCCAAAAAATACCGAAGCAGCACCGGGATCTCATCGCGGCGCTCCCTCAGCGGAGGGACGCTGACCGTGACCACATTGATGCGGTAAAAGAGATCTTCGCGGAAGCGGCCTTCGGCTACTCGCTGTTCCAGGATCTGGTTGGTCGCGCACACTACGCGAACATCGACGGCGATGTCTCGTTTGGCTCCCAGGCGCGAAAACTGGCCATCCTGAAGCACGTGGAGCAACTTGGCCTGAAGACGCGGCTCCATCTCGCCGATCTCGTCGAGGAACAGGGTACCTCCGTCCGCGAGCTCAAATTTGCCTGGCTTGGTGCGTACTGCGCCGGTAAAGGCCCCACTTTCGTAACCAAATAACTCGCTTTCGAGTAGATCTCCGGGAATTGCCGCGCAATTGAGCTTGATAAATGGTCCGTGACTGCGTTCGGAGAGGGTAAAGATCATGCGCGCGACAATCTCCTTGCCCACTCCGCTCTCGCCGCGGATCAGCACGGTCGCACTGGTGGTGGCTACCTTGTGGATAGTGTCGTGGATTTGCATCATGCGCGGAGAGGAGTTGAAGAGCCGGGGGAAATCCTCCATGATCTCCTGGGACCGATTGCTGAAACTGCGATCGGGGACGATCTCACGCTCCGGAGCATCGGCCAGCCGTGCAATCACGCGGTTCAACTTGCTGGCGAGTTCGTCGTCGGCGAACGGCAGGCTCAAGAATTCGATCGCGCCAAGCTTGGCCGCGGCAAAGGCAATCTCCGGCGACGCGGGTGCAAACACGACGACCGGCAGCGTGCGGAAGCAGCGATGCATCTCCTCCAGGGCGTCGGCTCCGCTGTCCAGATCGAGCACGACCAGGTCGGGGCGCAAGGCAGAAACCCGCTCCAGGACAGTCTCTACTGAAGCCGGAGATATCTCTTCGACGCTGTCTCCCCGCGCGCGGAAATACGCACGGAGTGCACCACCGGCAGTCGATTGAGAAACGGCCAGCAGTGCCCTGATCTGCTTATGTTCGGGCATGTGCGAGTATTGTAATCCGAATAAGCTGAAAGTTTGTCAACGCCATCGACGTTGCGATCATCGCTGGGGATACGTCTGCCGCTCCAGTTTTCATCACACGGGGTTATGTGACCCGCCCCAGGATGCCAAAGCTGCCGGAACCCCTATAAGCTAAAGCCGCCACGCGCGGTGGCTTACTTAGATTGACCTACTGCGCATCGGAATCGTTCAAGGCTATGCGGTGACAAATTCTTCGCCCATCCACTGCTCGAATGCGGAGAAGTTGTGTTCACGATCAAGGAAATCGAGTACCAGTAAATTGCCGGGCCGGGAACCGCCGGGCTCCAGAACGGTGCGGCGATAGCGCATGGCGGTGGGACCTCCCAGCAGATTGTCCACATCAAACTGCTGGAAGAAATCCAGTGCGATCACTTTATCGAAGAGATACGTGTAATAGTTCGACGAATAGCCGACCAGGTGCGTGAAGGCGCTATACATGCGGTTGCCGTCAATCCATTGATATGGAAGGAAGCGCTGGTAGTCGCTCTGGAGCAGCGCATCCGGATCGAGGCCCTCGGGGTGGTGTGTGTGCATGTCGAGCGAGTAACTGGTGTAGAAGAGTTGGGTACGTACCCAGTCCGCGCGGCCAAAGGCGCTGGCACGATTCATTCGCTCGACGAGCTTCGCAGGAAGAGGCTCGTTGGTCTGGTAGTGCAGCGAGAAGCTCGCCAAAAGCCTTGCGTCGCGAAAGAACTCTTCCAGCATCTGCGAAGGCACTTCGACAAAGTCTCCCTCGGTGGCGATGCCGCTCAGGCCCGCCCACTTCTGCTGTCCGCCGAGGATGGCATGCATGAGATGGCCGAACTCGTGAAAGAAAGTGACTACGTCGCTGAACTGCATCAGGCCAGGATCGTCGGATTTGCCACCGGGAAAGTTACAAATAAGCGCCGCGACGGGAAGCTGCTTGTCGGCGACCCCGGGGACCATGGGTGCCGCGCTGAACCACTTGTCCTTACCTTCGCGGGGATGCATGTCGAGGAAAAAGCGACCGATTTGCCTGCCTTGGTCGAAGACATCCCAAGCGGTTACGGAAGGATCCCATACGGCAACCTGGGCCTGCTCAAACGCGACCTGGAAGAGACGCTCCGCCGTCTCCAGAATGCCTTTTTGCACGCGCTTGTATGCGAAATAAGGCCGCACCGACTGGGAGTCGAAGTCGAATGCAGCACGACGATACTGCTCAAGCCAATAGCCACGGCTGGCCGCATCCAGTTCGGTGATGCCGGGGTGCTTCGAGCGTGCAAACTCGAGCACCATCTTGTATTCCTGCTCGGCCCCGGAGCGGGAGACGCACTCCAGCTCGTCAATCAGCTTCTTCATATGTGCTGCAGACCGCATCATCTGGTCGGCGGTCGCGAGGTCAGCCCAGTTCTCGTATCCCAGGATGGTGGCAATCTGCTGCCGCGTGATCATCAGGTCTAGCAGGATCTCCCTGTTGCGAGGAAAGGCGCGCGTGTTGTAGGCCAGGAACATGCGCTGGCGAAGGGCTTCGCTGCTGGCGAAGGTCATCACCGGCATGTAGTCGGGATAGTCGGTAGTCAGGAGGATCGTTCCATCTTCAGAAGGAGGATGACTGTCAAGAAAATCGGCTGGAACGCCTTCCAGTTCCGCCGCATTCTTCACGATCACCTGGTTGGCGCCCTCCTGGACGTTGCGGCTGAAGGTGAGCGAAAGCATGGTGGCTTTGTCGTGTAGGGTGCGGAGCGTGGCCCGTGTGGCATCGTTCTTGTCCACGCCGGCCAGTCGATACTCGAGCAGGGTGCGCTGGACGTAGTGCCGGGTCGCTTCATCCTCGCACGTGACGTCTATGGCCTTCACTGCCTGGTAGACATCGCGGTTCAAAGAGAGCGCAGTACCCACCTCGGCGATCTTCTGCGTCATCGCCTCGGCGGTGTCGCGAATCTCCTTCTCAGGGTGGACGCTGTTCAGCACTCCGGTCTGTGAGGCGGCCGAATTCAACTCCGCTACAGCCTGGTCGAAGAGGCGCAGGGTGTTGTCGCAGGTGCGTTCGCCGGCGAAGTGGAGCAGGTCTTCGATTGCCTGATGATGTTCCGCCAAGCGCTGCTCCACCCAGGTGGTGAGGGTGGCCGCGGTCATCGCGCCCTGGCCTGGGGTTTCCCACGGATGCACCGCGTTTTTTATCGACATTCGGTTGTCCTCGCTGCTGAAGTTCAGAATAACGCATCGTCAAAGCGGCTCTTGAATCTGCTTGTTGCCGGGCTCGTCCAGACAGCCGGACTGCGAGAGATGGCGAGCTCAGAAGGGTGATTTAAATCACTCATGAGACTTATGTTGCATACTGGCGCAGACGTCGGTAAGATGCCGCAATCGTAACCATGAATCTTCCTGCGTCAGATCTATCGCCGCACTACCGTCGTTTCCGAGTGGGCAAGGTGTGTGTTGCCGTCATCGGGTCGAGCCCTGCTGAGTTGGTGGAGAAGGCAGAGTCCTGCCTAACCGACAGTACTTTCCTCGAATTTCGACTGGATTACCTCGCGACTCCGCTTGCGGCGCTGCCAAAATTGAAGCACTTTTTTTCTGAACACAGCGAAGTGACGGCGATCGCGACCTGTCGCCGCGCCGCTAATGGCGGTAAATTCAAGGGCGCAGTGGCGGCGCAGATGGAGATCCTGTTAAAGGCGGCAATCTCTGGCTTCCAAATGGTTGATGTGGAATTGCAGACAGCCGAATCACTGAAGCCGCAGGAATTGGAAAAGCTCAGGAGTCGGGGCACGGGTCTGGTCCTTTCATATCATGACTTTACGACCACACGGGATCTGGACAGGGTGTTGGAGCGCATGCGTCCCTTCGAGGCAGAATTCCTCAAGGTCGTCTCGACCGCAAAGTCGCTCGCGGACAATGTGACCATGATGCACTTCCTGGAGCGATCGCAGGATCGGGGAAACCTGGTGGGCATCTGCATGGGCGAACAAGGGATCATCAGCAGAGTTCTGGGGCTGCGGGCTGGCAGCGTTTTCACCTTTGCCGCAGCCACCGCCGGCGAGGAAACCGCGCCCGGGCAGATTGCCGCGCGCACCCTGTTGGACACCTATCGCATCGATCAGCTGGACGCAGCAACGCGCGTATTTGGAGTCGCCGGTAATCCTGTCAAGCACTCCCTTTCTCCGCTCATGCTGAACTCCGCTTTTCGCAGGGAGACGGTGAATGCCGTTTTCCTGGCATTGCAGACGGCCAAACTAGCCGATCTGCTGACATTAGTGCGCGAAGTGCCGATCAGCGGCCTGAGCGTGACCATGCCGTTCAAGCAAGAGATTCTGAAGCATCTGGAGAAGACGGACCCGCTGTCGGCGAAGATTGGCGCTTGTAATACGGTCGTCAGAGCGCAGGACGGAAAGCTCTACGGCTTCAACACTGACGTGGCCGCTGTGGTTCGACCGCTGGAAAAGCGTCTGAAGCTCAAGGACGCGAAAATCTTGGTGATGGGTGCCGGTGGCGCGGCGAGGGCGGCCGTATTTGGACTTCGGGAGAAGGGCGCCGAGGTCTTCATTCTGAACCGCACCCCGCAAGCCGGCCAGAAGCTGGCGCGGGAATCGAAATCGAAGACCTTTCGTCGGGAGCATCTGCTCAAGACCCACTTCGACGTGATTGTGAATGCGACGCCAGTGGGGATGCGCGGTGTAAAGCCGCAGCATATCCTCGAGCCGAAAGAAATCAATGCCCGCCTGGTTTTCGATCTCGTTTACAATCCTATTGAGACACCACTGATTCGCATGGCGCGCGAAAAGGGCATCCCCGTCGTAACCGGCGTGGAGATGTTTGTCCATCAGGGTGCACGGCAGTTTGAGATCTGGACCGGCAAGCCGGCTCCGGAAGAAGAGATGCTTCGCGTCGTGGTCCATGCGCTTCGCCAGCGCGCGGAAGCGGCGACGGAAGCCCGCACTAAGTCCTGAGGGCCCGCTGACCGCCACAAATGCACGCAACAGATTTGGCTCCAGCGGCTCTATTTCCCCCGGTCTGCCTTGATCCTTATCAAGGAGTTGAATCCCCATGACTACTGAAGAACTCTCTGTTGGAGAGTTGCGTGCGCGCGTTAAGGCACTGGATCGCCCCCTCGAACCCACGCAGGAAGAACCTGCGATTCGCGATTTGACTCACAAGGAAGACAAGAGCCCGTCTATGTGGAGAGTTTTGCTTCAGCTTCGCGTCCTGCTTCCCTATCTCTCAAGGCTGGTTCCTATGCTTGACGGGAGCCTTCACCAGTCAACAGCCCAGACCCATGAATTGCAGTCCGGCTTGTCCGAGGTCCAGTCCGGCTATAAGGAACTTCGCCTCCAGTTGCAAGACCAGACTGTGCAAATGAAGCGCGTGGAAGAACAACTGGAGCGTCTGCGGGAGGCGACGGAGCGAAATACGCAGGAGCAACAGGAACTGATCGAAGACCTCAAGTCTTTCCGCGGAACTATCAAAGCGCTGGCGGCGATCGGAATTCTCTTAATGCTTGGCAATTCCGGCCTGCTGATCTATTTGCTGGTGCGCCTGCAACACTAGCGCGGCGCCTCACTGCAAATTTGCGCCCCGACCGAGCCAATGAGGGGTGTTCGTCTGCGACGGGCTAACCTCCACAGTGATTCCTTGCGCCTTCCTGCTCTCGCAGGGAGGAGCGAAGGGGTACCACTGCCTGAGAAATCCACGGCTATTTTCATGCGGCCAACAAAAATTGTATCCGGAATAGTACGCTTTGCCCGTCTATCGGGCGATTGCGGGGTCGCTGAAGGAGGATTCATCGCCGGGAAATAATTGAGATTGCCAGCTCTTAGTATCCGGGGCTACTATTTGCAACAGTTCGGCGCAGTTCGCACTAGTGGACGTGTCAGGACGCCTGTAATGAAGTCGTTCCCCTAATTAAGGGCAGTAAAAGCGACCCCGGGCGGAGCTAATCTCCGGGGGTGGAGTGACTCTGATGGCATGGTACGCCTACTGTATTTGTGAAAAGCAGTCCTTCCCTGAGTTGGCTCGTCACCGCAAGCCGATACCGTTAGAAGCCGTAACGGGTGTTTCAGGGAATCAAGTTTTTCTTTATCCCGCCAGCGATTTGGCCCTAATCGTGAGTGAACACAATCCCGAAGAACAATACGATCAAAAGGCGGGAGTCGACCACGCTCGCGTTATCGCCGACTGCTTTAAGTTGTCGACAGTTCTTCCCTTCCGCTTCGGCACCGTCTTCAATGATGATGAGGCTTTGAGGCGATCGATCCGCTCCAACCAGAGACAATTTTTCGCCAATATGGAACGCCTTCGCGGTAAGGCGGAGATGCACTTGAAAGTTGTGGTCGACGATTGCTGTCGCGAGGCTACCAGACCAGTGCTGCAGGATTGCGTCGGCAAAGAATACCTGAGCAGCCTGCGCGAGAATGCGACCCGGCAGCGCGAACGACAGACCAAGGCGCGCGCAATCTCCGTGCAGTTACATCGCATGTTTGCTCCCCTTGACGAGGAGATATCCTGCCGACGAACTGAGGCCGGGAAGATGCTGCTCGACATCGCACACCTGATTGATTCGAAATGCGTGGAGCGCTACCAGAACAAGTACTCAAGCGCTACGCACATCCTCAAAGACTGTCGTCTGCAGCTGTCCGGCCCTTGGCCGGCCTACCACTTTGTTCATAAATTGATACGGCCCTGCCACCAGGCTCCCATCGCCACACCCATCGCGGTGAGCCATGAAGTGGTTGGCGCGGTCTAGCGCAGACGCAGGGTTACTGTAAGGAGAGCCACACATCTCTGCAGGCATTTTCATCAAGAAAATGCCTACAACGCTGACGCTGGATACATCACACTGTCCCTGCTTCCGCTTTAGTGATTGTGCAGATAAAAGCCCCGGCTAAACCGGGGCTTTTCTGTGGCCAATCTGCACATTGACAGGGCGGCGTATTTGCCGCCTATAAGTTTTTCGCTGTGGCAGGAATAACCTTTTTGCGTCGACTCAGAACGAAGCTCGACTTGCGGCGGGTATCTGCCGAGGCGTGATCGATCTTCTTCCAGAAGGCGACAAAGTAGTCAACCGCAGAGATGATGGAGACGATCACCATGAAGTAAATTGCGACGATCGCAGTCCACTCGACGGGAAGAATAAACCATCCGAAGTGCCATTCATACCAGCCGTGCGCGAGGATAGCGGCGACCACTGACACGATCTGAATAACCGTCTTCAGCTTCCCCAAGTCGCTGGCTTCAATGGTAAAGCCCTCGGTTGTAGCAATCGAGCGCAATCCGCTCACCAGGAACTCCCGCCCGATGACGAGCACAGCAATCCACGGTTTGACGATGTGCGGGTTGTAGGCCACCAGACAGATGAAGGCGGCAGAGACCATGAGCTTGTCTGCCACTGGATCCAGCAACATACCCATAGTTGTGATCTGGCCTCGTCGTCGTGCCAGGTAGCCATCGACTCCGTCGGTGATCGAAGCCAGAATGAAGACGATCGAAGCACCGATCTCCTGCTCCCCATGGCCCCGCAAAGGAAAGATCGGGGACAGCATCCAGATAAGGACCGGCACCGAAAAGATGCGGCTCATCGTGATGGAATTCGGCAGGTTCACTGGTCGACTCTGAGGGAGATTTGGGCCCCTCGGACAAGGCGGTCCATAAGCATTATGCACTATCAGGATGAGACCCGTGCGACCTGCACTGGGGCGATTTCACGTCCGGTGTATCCAAAGAGAGCAGGGCGCGGCGGAGGGTGTATCCGCACCCCAGGCCGAGTTGTTCCGCCCGAATGAGCCGAGTCCTGCGTAGCTTCTCCGTCAGGAAAGTACTCCCGAATTGCCTCAAGCCAAAAGCTGGGGGCGAAAAGCGGTTCTATGCGTAAATGCCCCGCTGCTTGATAGTCGAAGCAACGCGATCGATCGCCAGCATGTAGGCCGCGATGCGATTATTGACACCGTGCGCCACTGAGTACCGCACCACATCATCGAAACTCTCTACCAGGATGCTCTCCAGCTGTTCGTTGATTAGGGCTTCTTTCCAGAAATACCCCTGGCGATCCTGCACCCACTCAAAATAGGAAGCAGTAACTCCGCCCGCATTCGCAAGTATGTCCGGGATAACAAAGATCTCTTTATCGGCCAGGATATCGTCCGCCACCGCCGTAGTGGGTCCATTGGCGCCTTCGCAGACAATGCGCGCCTTAATACGATCTGCATTGCGGCTGGTGATGACGTTCTCGGTTGCAGCGGGAATGAAAATGTCGCATTCTGCAATCACCAACTCCGGCGAGTCGAAGGGTTCTGCCCCTTTGAAGCCGACAACGCTGGCATTGCTCCTGCGGTATTCCATCAGCATGCCGATGTCGATTCCGTGGGGGTTATAAAGGCCACCGTCATATTCGGCAATTCCGACAATCTTGTAGCCCTTTTCTGCCATCAGCTTGGCGGCGTTCGACCCAACGTTTCCGAAACCCTGGATGATGACTCTGCAGCCTTCGC
Source organism: Acidobacteriaceae bacterium (assembly GCA_025355385.1). Lineage (GTDB taxonomy): Bacteria > Acidobacteriota > Terriglobia > Terriglobales > Acidobacteriaceae > JANXZS01. Next base: position 16,697 of record JANXZS010000217.1, read on the forward strand.
GAGGAAGATGGAGGTACTTGAGAGCCTCATCGCAGACGACGCCAATACCGCGTCCGGTTGCTTCACGGCGTCCGCGCGACCCACCGATGCTGAGCGGCTTGCCGGTCACCACGCTGGTCACCGTCTGGCGCATGTGCATGGAGTAGGTATCCATAATCCATGCCATCGTTTGTTCATTGGTATTCATGTCGGGAGCGGGGACGTCTTTCTCAGGCCCCAGGAACTCGATCAGCTCCGAGGTGTAGCGGCGCGTCATCCGCTCCAATTCGCCTTGGGACATCTTCTTCGGGTCGCAGATAACTCCGCCCTTGGCGCCGCCAAAGGGGATATTTACCACGGCGCACTTCCAAGTCATCCAGCTTGCCAGCGCGCGTATTTCGTCCAGTGTCACATCGGGTGAGTAGCGAATGCCGCCCTTGCTCGGGCCGCGAGCGATAGAGTGTTGCACGCGAAAGCCGGTAAAAACCTCTACCCGGCCGTCATCCATCATGATGGGAAAGTGGACGATAATCTCGCGCGACGGGTATCGGAGCACCTTCCAGAGACCTTCGTCGAGGTTGAGTTTGCGAGCGGCAAAATCAAATCGAGCAGCTTGTGCTTCCCATGGATTGATCTCCTGCTCGAGGGTCATGGTTGCCATAAACTTATTCTCCGGGTTTCGGGTTTACTTGTGGAACACACAAATTCTTCGAGGGAATCGTCGCGTTCGCGGAAATGAGCGGCAGGGAAAGTTTCACATTGAACAACCTCACTTCCAAGCCGATCTGCGAGCAAATGCGCGTCACGACAAGGTTCCGGCGAGGACCGACCGCCCTCGGGCCAAACTCACAGAGTATAGGCCCGCCGCAGAAAGCACGGCAACCATTGAGGTAGACGGATCGTGCAACGAAAGGGTTACTTCAGATGTACCGTTGTGTGCACGGCACGGTGACTGCGCCACTGGATTGGCATTACTGGAACCATTGGCGGTTACTTGTTGCAGCCTTAAGCGGATAAGATCGCATCTGCCATAATCGACGTTTCTAATACGCTTAGAGGCGGAGTAGGGACGCGCAGACAAGCAGCGAACAGTAGGTGTGCACAGCCGAGCCTTTCGAAAAAAGCTGTTCAGCTCCGGCGCCGGGATGTACGCTTTTTGATTGGGGTTGACCGTTGTAACATGACCTGCAGATGCCACACAACGATTTGATCAAGCCGACGCGCGCCGATTTTCTGCGCCTTGCCCGCAGCCACACTCTGGTCCCTGTCTATCGCACTCTGACGGCAGACCTGGAGACGCCGGTCTCAGCCTTCCTGCGCATAGCCGCGGACGAGCCTGAATGCTTTTTGCTGGAATCAGTGGAAGGTGGGGAGAAGGTTGGACGATACACCTTCATCGGCGTACGTCCGTTCCGCAAGATGGTCGCGCGCGGCACCTCGGTCCGCATTACAGAAGGCAAGCGCACGCGCACGGTTGCAGGCGACATCTTCGCCTTGCTCAAGGATGCGTTGAGCGGCCACAGGCCTGCGAGAATCAGCGGGCTTCCTCCCTTCACCGCAGGCGCGGTGGGTTTCTTCGCGTACGACGTCGTTCGCCAGATTGAGAAATTGCCGTCACTCGCGATAGACGATCTGGAGATGCCCGATGCCTGCTTCCTGTTCTTCGATGAGGTGCTGGCATTCGACCACGTGAAGAAAGAAATTCTGCTGGTAGCCACCGCGGATCTAACCCGACTGAAACCGCAGGCCGCCTACGCGCAGGCGGTCACGCGGCTGAGGCGACTGGAGCGCAGCCTGGCCAGGCCGCTGCCGCGAGCCCCGCGCACGCGCTCGAGGGGCAAGCTGAAGATTACGCATCGCACATCGAAGAAGCAGTTTTTCTCTGCCGTTGCAAGAACCAAGGAATACATTGCAGCAGGCGACATTTTTCAGGCAGTGATCTCACAACGCCTTGATGTGCAGCCGGATGTGGACCCATTCTCGGTGTATCGCGCGCTGCGTATCGTCAATCCCTCTCCTTATATGTATTTCCTGCGAATGGATCTGAATGGTATAGCGGGGACGACCACGCAGCCGACACACATTCTGGGGTCGTCGCCGGAGTTGCTGGTTCGCGTTCATGACCGGATAGTCGAGTATCGGCCCATTGCGGGAACGCGTCCCCGATCAGAGGACGAGGAAGAGGATCGTCGCATCCAGGCCGAGATGCTGGCCGACGAGAAGGAATGCGCCGAGCATGTGATGCTGGTGGATCTTGGGCGCAACGATGTTGGCCGCGTGAGCGAATATGGCAGCGTCAAGGTGAAGGACCTGATGTTCGTCGAGCGCTATTCGCACGTGATGCATATCGTGAGCAGTATTGAGGGACAACTGCGCCGCGACCTGACGCCTGTCGATGCCTTTCGTGCGTGCTTTCCCGCGGGGACGCTGTCAGGCGCTCCTAAAATCCGCGCCATGGAAATCATTGAAGAACTCGAACCGACACGCCGCGGCGTCTATGGCGGCGCTATCCTTTACGCCGATTATTCCGGAAACCTCGACTCATGTATCGCGATCCGCACCATGCTGTTGCAGGGCAAACAAGGCTATATTCAGGCGGGGGCGGGGATCGTCGCTGACTCATCTGCCGAGAGCGAGTACCAGGAATCCTTGAATAAGGCGCAGGCGGTTATGCGCGCCATCCAACGCGCACGTGGAGAATAAAATAGTTCTCCTGCTGTTGGGATGTGGGTACTCAAAGGTCGCCGCCGTCACAATTGTGATTGTGACCGGCGTTATGGGTCGCCCAGCCTATGAGCGTAAAGAAGACGGTGAATAAGCAAACGATCACCACAATGGCCATGACTCTCCTCGGGTGTGGTCAGACTCCGCCGCAGCGCGCCACCTTGCAATAGATCATCGTCAAAGAACGCGTCCAATGCAAATCGTAATTCTCTGCGCCCTGCCGCGGCACTCGCCTCGCGAGCTGCTTTTCTGCGCCATTTATTCATCCTGCGTTCACTGGATTGAAAACGAGGAAGACCTAGACTCTTCTTTGACCGACCTGCGCGGTAATTTGTTCGCAGGCGGTGTGGCCCTCTTAGAAAAGGAGTTTTCCCCCATGATGCCTGTCTCTCTTTGGAAACACGTTACCTCGGCTGCCGCGCTTGGAGCCCTGCTCCTGACCGCAGCCCACATCCGCGCAAGCGCGAGCTTAAGCGACCATCCCAACTCCGAGCAAGAAGTCAAGCACGTTCTGGTGTTGAGCTTTGACGGATTACATGCCATTGACCTTGCCAACTACATCCGGTCCAATCCCGCTTCGTCCTTCGCTGAGCTGGCTCGGCACGGCGTCCGCTACTCCAACGCATCCTCTGCGAAGCCTTCGGATAGCTTTCCCGGCATCCTTGCGCCGCTAACAGGTGGTTCGCCAAACTCGACGGGCGTCTGGTATGACGACGCTTATGACCGCAAGTACTCGCCGCCTCTGATTGACGCCGGTGGCAAGCCCCTGGGGGATAAGAACTGCACTATCATCGGCACCGAAGTGGTGATGGACGAGAGCATCGACAAAGACCTCAACGCCATCGATGGTGGCGGCGGCATTAATGAAGACCGTCTGCCCCGCGATCCTTACAACGGCTGCTCCCCCGTTTATCCATGGCAGTATAGCCGCGTCAACAACGTGTTCGAAGTGGTGAAGGCGCATGGCGGACTGACTGCCTGGTCTGACAAGCACGTGGGAGCTTACACGCTGCTCTATGGCCCCAGCGGCAAAGGCCTCGACGAGTATTACAGCCCCGAAGTGGCAGCCAACAATGCAATTGCGACCTCGAGCGTTGAGGAGTGCATCAAGTACGACGACCTCAAGCGCGATGCGGTGCTCAACTGGATCAGGGGCTATGACTATACCGGCAAGAAGTGGATGGGCGTGCCGACCATTTTCGGATCCAATTTCCAGGAGGTCAGCGTTGGGCAGAAGGTAGCTAACGGCGGCTACATCGACGAAATAGGGACGCCGGGCGTCGAATTGAGCAAAGCACTGGCCCACGCGGATCAGGACCTCGGACTCTTCATCAAGGCCCTGAAAAAGCAAGGCATATACGACAGTACTGTCATCATCCTTGCGACCAAGCACGGCCAGGGTCCAATCGATAAGCAGAAACTGCAGACCAAGAATACGGGCGTAAAGGTTCCGGGCAGCTTTCTGGGTAGCGCCGTGGCCCAGGAGACGACGGATGACATCTCCCTCATCTGGCTCACTGACTCGAACCTCACCGACAGCAACGCCGACATCCTGCGGCAGAACCAGAAGGCGATCCTGGCGGAGAAGATCTACTCCGGCAATACTCTGCGCTTGCTCTTCAACAATCCCAGGACGGACAGCCGCGTACCGGACATCATCGTGCAACCGGTTCTGGGCGTTATCTATACGGGAAGCACATCCAAGATCGCCGAGCACGGCGGCTTTTCGCTCGACGACACCAGCGTTGGTTTGTTGGTCTCCATCCCGGGACTGGATTCCAGGGTCATCAAAGAAGCAGTCGATACCCGCCAAGTGGCACCCACGATTCTGCGGTCGCTTGGCTTGAACCCAAATGAACTAAGGGCGGTGCGGATGGAAAGCACTCCATCGCTGCCTGGGCTCTCCGAACTGTACCGCTAAGATCTTTCAGGCAAGGAAAGCGGGCGGCCAATTAGCCGCCCGCTTTCCTTTTTTGCACTGTGCGCGTGGGTAGTTTGAAGGGGGATGCCTCGTCTTGATATTGCCCCGCGCTACACTGAAGGGGATGGTCTTCGTCCTCGACAACTACGATTCGTTCACCTACAACCTTGTGCAGTATATGGGCGAGATGGGCGCTGAGATGGTCATCCGCCGCAACGATGAACTGACGGTGGATGAAGTCGCTGCGCTTATGCCGGAACGCATCCTCTTGTCGCCCGGCCCCTGTACGCCGCAGGAGGCGGGGATCAGTATTTCGCTCATCCGCTACTTCGCGGGCAAGGTTCCCATTCTCGGAGTTTGTCTGGGGCATCAGGCGATTGGCGCGGCGTTTGGCGGCGATGTGGTTCGGGCTCCCCAATTGATGCACGGCAAGACCAGCGAAGTTGACCATGACGGAAAGACAATCTTCGCCGGAATTCCTACCCCGATGACGTGCACTCGTTATCACTCGCTGATTGTTGCCGAAGAGGGCTTGCCTGCTGAATTGGAGATCTCCGCTCGCACGACCTTGGTCGGGGGTGGCACGATCATCATGGGCCTGCGCCACCGCAAGTATCCGGTAGAGGGAGTGCAGTTTCATCCGGAGAGCGTGCTGACAGCAAATGGCAAGCAACTGATCAGGAACTTCCTGGATTTGTAACGGCAAGATTTTTGTGGAGCAATATATTGTTGCGCATCTCGCTGGCATGCATGCTGGTTGCACTCGCAGCCGTCTCCTCAACAGGACAGGCGCAGCAGCCGATTGGCCGCACCACGGCGCAGGAGGTCAAGGTCTCCGGCGCGATGGATCTTCATGCGGGTGAGATTCTGCTGGGCAACGGCAGCGCGGTTTCAGCAGGCGAGCAGATCGTCCGAATCTCGCTCACACGTGGGGGAGAACTTCGCCTGTGTCCGACCACTACGGTGCACCTCTCCAAAGACAGCACTGTAGAAAAAGAGGACTCAACGGCGCTTATGATGGCGCTGGACAGGGGAGCGCTGGAGGCAAACTACGTTACGGGAAAGTATTCCGATGTGCTGCTGACTCCTGACTTCCGCATCCTGCTCTCGGGGCCGGGAGCGGCAAACGTGAGCGTGCGCGTGAATGCAAAGGGTGACACCTGCGTGGATAATCACGGCGAGAACGCTCCCTACGTGACCGTAAGTAGCTTGTTTGACGGCGGCGTGTATCGCGTGCAGCCCAACCAACGGGTACTATTCGAGCATGGCAGCCTGCGCGATGTGGTCGATAACGAGAAGGAACTCTGCGGGTGTCCCGCGGCAGTCTCACTTGCCAGTGCTGGAAACAGCGGCGACACACCGGCAGCCCCAGGGGCGCTGGTGGGCGGTCCATCCTCTACTACTGCCGACACAGCGTTTCCCCTCGCGGTCAGCGAGGGCCTGGCCGAGCCGCCCGCCAAAGCGGAGGCGGCTCCGGGCGAAGTGCACGCGATGGTTACCGTTCCGCTGACGTACAACGGAGCTACGGGCAAGGCGGGAGATCCGGCGGACTTGGCTGCCGCAGGAGCTGCTGGAGCAGAGATTTCGCCGACTCCATCTCCGCTAGCAGCACCCGCCAGCGATGCAAAGCCGGTTGAGACGGCCATTGCCGTAGCCCCTGCAAGGCAGACGCGCTCCGGGAGGGGCGGTGTTTTCCACCGTCTTGGGCACTTCTTCTCTCGCATGTTCGGCAATTAGAGGAAGGACGCATGACCGCGGCGAGGCCAGTTCCAAAAGGTCAGCGGGCAGGTGGCCGAGCCGTCGTTCCTACGCCCGGGTTAGCCACTGCGGTACAATCGGATTTGGCCGCGGGCTTCCCAGAGATCAGGATCCCTCCATAGTTGCCCGCATTCGAATAGCAAAAAAGCAGCACAATCAAGGAGCTTTCCCTTTATGGCGATTCTCGCCACACAAATGCGTCCGGGCATGATCATCAAACACAACAACCAGCTTCATACGGTCTTCTCCGTGGAGCACCGGACTCCGGGAAACCTGCGCGCCTTCATCCAGGCCAAGCTGCGCAACCTGCGCACGGGAGCCATGTTCGAGCACCGCTTCCGCTCCCCCGATCCCATCGAGCGTGTAATCGTTGACGAAATTCCCATGGAGTTTCTCTACCAGGATGGCGACGACTACTACTTCATGAATCCCGTTAATTATGAGCAGATGCCGCTGAAGCACGAAACGCTGGGCGATGCGGTCGAGTACCTGATCCCCAACCTGCAGATCAAGGTGTCGTTCATCGATGGCCTCGCTGTCGGCGTCGAGTTGCCGCAAACGGTCGAGTTGAAGGTCATCCAGACAGAGCCCGGCCTCAAGTCCGCAACCGCGTCTTCCGTCACCAAGCCAGCCAAGATGGAGACTGGTCTTATCGTGCAGGTGCCGCCCTTTATCAACGAAGGTGAAACGATCCGCGTAGACACGGCAGAAGGCGCCTACCTGTCGCGAGCATAAAGCTATCATTGAGAAGGAAAGAGGGTCCATTCACGATCTCTTTCCATGTCTCAGAGACTAACTTCCGCCGCTTGCATGGTGCCGAGACATCTGCAACACTGGCAGCGATCCTGCATCGGATCCTCGTTTCTTAAACTATTTTTATGGTTCGACGATTTCTTATTCAGGGACGAGTTCAAGGCGTCGGCTTTCGCTGGTTTGTGCATCGCGAAGCAGCGGCGCTGAGCCTGCGCGGGTGGGTGAAAAACGCCGAAGGTGGCAATGTCGAAGTAGTCGCCGCAGGCAGCCACGAAGACCTCTCAGCCCTGCGTTCGGCACTGCATCGAGGATCACGCGGTAGCCGCGTGGATCGGGTTGTCGAGCAGGAACTCGCGGATGAAGAAGCCAAGGGGCTGGATTCGTTTGAGATTGAAGGAGCGTGGTAACGAATGAATATTGACAGTGATACGAGCGCCGCGAACACGAATTCCCTGATCGAACCAGTGACCGGTGAGATTAATTGTGAGCCGCTCAAGAAGCTGGTGCGAACCGTTCCGGATTTTCCCAAGCCGGGTATTCTTTTCTATGACATCACCACCCTCCTCAAGGACAGGAGGGGCTTTGCTCAACTCATCGACGCACTGGCGGCTCACTATATTGGGAAGGATATCGATCTGGTGCTCGGCATCGAGGCGCGTGGCTTTATCTTCGGTCCTGCGCTGGCGTACAGGCTCAACGCGGGTTTCGTGCCGGTACGTAAGCCGCGCAAATTACCTGCGGCGACAGCGCGCGTGACCTACGACCTAGAGTACGGCACCGACTCCCTCGAGATACACCTGGATGCCATCCGAGCCGGACAGCGCGTGGTGATCGTCGATGATCTGTTGGCCACGGGCGGCACAATGGAGGCTACGATCAAGCTGGTTCGTCAACTGGGTGGTCAGATAGCCGGGCTGGGCTTCGCAGTCGAACTGGATTTTTTGAAGGGCCGCCAGCGCTTCACGGAGTTCGATGTCTTCAGCCTGCTCCACTACGACGAGTAGCGGTTGGCAGCCGGCCAATTTCGTTTTATAAGCTGCGGGTGGTACGGCCAAACGCGCTGGCGACTTGCAAGCGCAATAAATTTAGCGACGCAAGCGAACCATCAAAGCAGCAAGCCCCAACCCTTTCCAGGTCGGGATCTTGCCGCTCCTATTCCTCCAAATGCGGAGTTAAATCGCGCGTGATCCGCCACGCAAAAAGTGGAAGATCAACGACACCACAGCCAAGATGAGCAGAATGTGGATAAGGAACCCGGCAGTGTGAAACATGAAGAAGCCACCGAGCCATAGCAATATCAACAGAATTCCGATTCCTAGAAACATGCGTTTCTCCTTACTGAAGTCAAGTTGCGTTCATGCCATGCGCCCGTTTGGCGGGGAGCAGGATTCGTCGAACCGGGCCACTCTAAAGAACCCGGACTGGTGCTTTCTCAGGCCGCCCTGGTGGCTTCAACATTTATGTCGATTGCAATTTTGCTTAGCTTAGAATCCGCTGCCTTCTCTTCTTTCAACGTGTCTTCAAGAAGTTCAACCGCGTTCTCATCGCCGAGCAACTCGGCATAGGTCCGAACCGTACCGTAGCCTGCCATTTCATAATGTTCAACTCGCTGCGCTGCGGAGATAAGCCCGGCATCCATTACCTCAGGCTCGGCATTCTCCTCCATAAACTCAGCACCTTCCTTCAGCAGCCCCTTCATCCCTTCGCAGGTCTCTCCTCTTGGACTTTCACCAAGTGCGGCGAAGATCTGTTCGAGTCGCTGAACCTGTTCCTCGGTTTCCTGCAGGTGGCTTTTAAATGCTTCCTTCAGCTTGGTGCTGGTCGCCGCGCCCACCATCTTAGGCAAGGCTTTGACGATCTGTGATTCCGCGGAATACAGATCTCTGAGTTCCTCGATGTACAACTGCTTCAAAGTTTCCATCTTCATATCGCTCCCTCCATACCCAACAGTTGACTAGATCCCATAGTTTGAGAACAGTTCAGCGCTCCTCAGGGCCGCAAATCCGGGCATCCGGCGGGACGCCAATCTCGGCCAATTACCGCAATGGCTGGTAAGAGAGCGCAAGAGGTGTAACTGTTGCCTGTGGATGAACAAAAAGATGCGAGGGACTAAGGGACTGTCTCCACTTTCAGTTCGGTGATGCGAAGTGTCTCTTCGTGCTTGAGATATCCCTTACGGCGGAACCATTCGTCCATGGCAGTGTGCAGGCGCTCGATCGGCACCCGATATCCGGCCTCCAACAGTCCGTCTCCCACTGGCAACGTGTCGTCGAAGACGGCATCGTTGGTAAAGTTGCGCATCGCGAAGTTATCGATCCATTGGATGGGACAGGCGGAGAGATTGCCCGCGCGATCCACCCTCTCTACCCTTATCCGACGTGCAAACATCCAGTCTCCTATTTGCCCGCACGCGGTCCAGCTGCGCGGATGTTGTCAGGGGCGTCGAACCGGGCAAAATTTTCCTCGAACCTGGCAGCCAACATCGCCGCTTGGCGATCATAGGCGTTCTTATCGGTCCAGACATTCCGTGGATGCAGTAATTCCGGGGGAACATCCCGGCACGAAGTGGGGATACTGAGATTAAATGCGTTCTCTGTTACAAATTCCGATTGCGCGAGGCTGCCATCGAGCGCGGCATGCACCGTTGCCCGCGTGTTCTTCAAGCTCATACGCCTTCCCGTGCCAAACGCACCCCCACTCCAGCCCGTGTTCACCAGCCAGCACTGCACCTTGTGCTGGCGCAATCGCCTACCCAGCATCTCCGCGTAAACCTTTGGTGCCAGAGGCAGAAAAGGAGATGCGAAGCACGCCGAGAAATCCGGCACTGGCTCTGAGCCCAGGCCCGCTTCGGTTCCGGCCAACTTTGCGGTATAGCCGGACAGGAAGTGATACATGGCCTGATCGGGTGTCAGCTTCGCAATAGGGGGCAGCACGCCAAACGCATCTGCTGTCAGGAAGAGCACGTTCTTGGGGTGCCCACCCACTCCGGGAATCACGGCATTTTGAATGAACTCCACTGGATAGGCCGCTCGCGTATTTTCGGTGTAGCGAATATCGAAGTAATCCGGAAGGCCGGTCGCAGGATCGAGCACGACGTTCTCCAGCACGGAGCCATAGCGGATGGCGTGAAAGATCTGGGGTTCTTTCTCTTCGGAGAGATCAACGCACTTGGCATAACAACCCCCCTCGAAGTTGAAGATGCCCGCCGGGCTCCAGCCGTGCTCATCATCGCCAATCAGCCGGCGCAGCGGATCAGCCGACAGCGTGGTTTTCCCTGTTCCGGAGAGTCCAAAGAAAAGTGCGATCTCCCCGTTGTCCCCGATATTTGCAGAGCAATGCATGGGGAAAACGTCGCGACCCGGCAACAGGTAATTCATCACGCCGAAGATTGACTTCTTTATCTCCCCGGCGTATTTCGTTCCCCCTATGAGAACGATTCTTCGCGTGAAGTCGGTTAGGATGAAGGCGCCGGAGCGGGTGCCGTCGCGTTCCGGCCCCCCCTCAAACTCCGGGGCGGAGATCACGGTAAACTCCGCGACGTGGGACGCCAGCTCACTCGCCGCAGGCCGAATGAATAGCTGCTGAGCAAAGAGCGCATGCCAGGCATACTCCCCAACCACGCGAATGGGCAGGCGATAGTCGGGGTCGGCGCCACAGTAAAGATCAAGCGCGTATAACTCGCGTTGGAGCAAGTGCTCCGTTACGCGATTCAGGAGGGCTTCAAACTTCGCTGTAGAAAATGGCTGATTGACCTTGCCCCAGTCCGCGCGACCCCGCGTCTCATCATCCTCGACCAGAAACTTGTCCCGCGGAGAGCGGCCGGTGCGATCGCCGGTCAGCGCAACCAGGGCACCGTTCGCCGCCAGGGAGGCGTTTCGCTGCGTCAGCGCGGCAGCGATCAATTGGGGTGTTGAAAGGTTGACGTGAAGCTGTGGTCCTGCTTCTAGATCGTCGAGATTCTTCATGGTGGTAACGATGCCCATCGAGCCTGCTCCTTCCGCCGGGTACGCGGGGGAAGGAGCTCATTGTGCCATTCGGCCGAGACACTTGGCAATTTCACGGGGGCGGTGCGGTCCGTCGAGCCGTGTGGACGCTACCTGTCAGCTAGCCGATGACCGGAAGAGTGGGCAACCAGTGCGTTTGCCGCAACTCCCCCAGCACAGAGTCCAGGTGCTCCAGGACTTCCTCGACGCTCATGGTGTACATCTCGCGAGTGCTGTCGAAGCCTTGTTCGATGGCGCTCTTCAAGTAGTGTCCAGCGGTCTGCACAGCCAGCCCGTCGGTGATCACCTTACCAGTTCGCGTCTTCTGTTCCACCCATGCGTGATTCGGCATCGCGATCCACATGGGTCTGCCGTTCACATCAAAGCGAATGTCCACGGCATCGGCATGGCGGGTAGCAATGGCTACTACGGTGCCCTTCCATGTGCAGTGAAGGTCTTCGCCGGTCCAACGATCGGTTACGTGGAAATCTTCATACATAACAACTCTAGCCTAATGGTCCGTCCTCCCCCTCGCAAGCTGGAAGATTTGAAAGCAGCCACGTAAAGCCGGATATTCAAAGAGATATAGCGATAGGAGTCCGCCGGGACTGACTCCCGATTGAGCCTGACTCCGCAGTGCCGTGCGATTTCCGGTCTCGAGTTCAAACCACTACCGATTCCCGATACTCCCCAAAAACGCTGCGCAGCGCGTTAGCCACCTCACCAACCGTGGCATAGCTCTCGACCGCGTCGAGAATGGACGGCATCAGGTTCGCGCCGGAGCGAGCCCCTGCCACGACCACCGCCAGTGCCGCGGCATGGCGGCCAACGTCTCGCCGGGTGCGCAGGGCGCGAACCCGCTCCACCTGCTTGCGCTCGAGATCTTCATCGATGCGCTGGGTGGGAATCGCCACCTCATTATCCATCGTGAACCGATTGACCCCCACCACCACCGCCTCGCCCTTATCGACGCTGCGCTGATACTGGTAGGCTGCCTCCTGGATTTCGTGTTGTACCCAGCCTCGCTCAATCGCTCGCAGCATTCCACCCATGGCCGCAATCTGGTCAAGGTAGGCACGCACCTTCTGCTCCATTTCATGGGTCAGCGATTCGACAAAGTAGGACCCTGCGATGGGATCCACGGTCTGCGCCACGCCCGACTCTGAGGCCAGAATCTGTTGCGTGCGCAGCCCAATGCGTGCCGCCTCCTCGGTGGGCAGCGCCAAGGCCTCGTCATAGCCATTCGTGTGCAACGATTGCGTGCCGCCCAGCACCGCGCTCAGGGCCTGGATCGCGGTGCGGACGATGTTGTTCTCGGGCTGCTGCGCCGTCAGAGTCGACCCGGCCGTCTGCGTATGAAACCGCAGCATCCACGAGCGTGGATTCTTCGCGCCGAAGTGGTCGCGCATCAGATACGCCCATACCCGTCGAGCGCAACGGAACTTGGCGATCTCCTCAAAAAAATCATTGTGGGCGTTGAAGAAGAAGCTCAGCCTGGGGGCAAAGTCATCCACACCCAGACCCGCGTCAATCGCGGCCTGCACGTACCTCATCCCATTCGCCAGCGTGAAGGCAACCTCCTGCGCTGCGGTCGACCCCGCCTCGCGCATGTGGTAACCGGAGATGGAGATAGTATTCCACTCAGGCAGATGCTCATTTGCCCAGGCAAACATATCCGTCACCAGGCGCATGCCGTTGCGGATCGGAAAGATGTACGTCCCCCGCGCGATGTACTCCTTCAAAATATCGTTCTGGACGGTCCCCGAAAGCTTGCGTGTGTCCGCGCCCGAGCGCCGCGCCGTTGCCACGTAAAGCGCCAACAAAATCGACGCAGTGGAATTGATCGTCATGGAGGTCGATATGCAATCAAGGGGAATTCCCGCGAAGAGCCGCTCCATGTCTTCGAGCGAATCGATCGCCACCCCGACCTTGCCCACCTCCCCTATCGCCATCGGGTCGTCGGAGTCGTAGCCGATCTGCGTTGGCAGATCAAAGGCTACAGACAGGCCCGCGGTTCCATTGGCCAGCAGAAATTTGTAACGGGCATTGCTCTCGTCCGCGTCGCCCATGCCGGCGTATTGCCGCATCGTCCATAGCCTTCCGCGATACATGGTCGGCTGGATGCCCCGCGTAAAAGGAAATTCCCCGGGAAAGCCCAGATCCCGCGTGGCATCGAAGCCCACCGCCGCGAGGTCTTGCTGGGTGAATACCGGCTTTTCGCCCGAGCCACTTGTGGCGGCTCCGCTCAGTGCCTTTTCTTCGGGATGATTTGCCATCGCACCGTCCGATCAAGGTTGTAGCAGAAGAGCATGGACTGCGCCATGTCTTCCAAGCTAAGCCGCTAAGCCAACCTTTGCTGGTACAAGGCGACTTGAACGGGCTGACCCTTTCCCTGGCTGATCAGAAAACTCAGGTGCAGTGAAGATCCAAGATTCTGTAGCGAGCTAGCGAAAACGGTCCGCGGTGCTACTGCTGCACCCACGGCGCGACGCTGCTCACTTATTCGCTAGGAATTACAGCCAAGGATTTGACGATCGGTTCAAGGTCAACGGTGGTTCTTCTTCTTTTTTCTGCGGGCAATATAGAACGAACTCAACGCGAAATACCCGAAGACCAACGTCAGAACGATGTCCAGTACAAACTGCTGGTGATTGGGACCAGCTTTGTACTCCGCATGATATTTAAAAATTCCCTGGGTAAAATAAAATGCGAACAACCCAAAAAAGGCACCCGTGACTTCCGACCATAGGACGCTGGAAACGTGAGCAAAAGGTCCCCACATCGCCTTTCCAAATCGTCTCGCGCCTTCTCCCACTCCGCGTGCTTTAGCCGCAACCACCGGAGCTTGCTTGCGCACGTTGCGCGTGGCGGTCTCGGTGGTGTGTCGTACCGTCTCGGCAGCTTGCCGCGATGCCGCCTGCACGTGCATTCCCTGGGGGGCCGCCGCTGCCTGTGCTTGCACCGTGGGTGCCACAGCCCCGACAGCCTGGTCCTTTTCAGCGGTCTCCTGCGCCGATTTTTGGGAATGCGCATCCACGTGCTCTTTGACGACGCGAGACGCAACCCTCAGGCCAATACCAAGCTTTCGCCCAAATGAGTTCGGTTCCACAGGAAAAGTTTAGCAGCCATCGGGCTTTCAGATTGATCCGCTCCCCCCATGAGAAGTAAGGTAAGGGAATGCGAATGTGAATAGATCCGCTTGCCGCTGCATCCAACCGGGAACGTGATCCGAAGCATTTGCCACGGATACTGCATAAGACTTTAGGGTGACACAGGGGGCGACCTTGAACCAACGACTGCAAGGCCTGATTCAGCAATTGGGTGAAGCTATACACGAATCGGTCGCCGAATCCCCGCAGATCGCGGGCGTGGTACAGGACATACGCAAACAGGGATTCGACGTTCTGCTGATGCTCGAGGCCACCATAGGGCTCAATGAGGTGGAGGAACAGCCAGCCGGTGCACCCGGTACGGAGGGTGGTGAGCCCTTCTCCCCGCAGGATGTCAGCTTCCTGCGTTCGCTGCGTATTGCGCTTGAGGATGGAGCAGGAGAATAAGTCCAGATCTGATTCCAGTTAACCAGTTCATGGCGTTGTGTTAGCATCACGGGTCAAACGCGGGCGCACTGCAAACGCGGGCGCACTTCAAATGCGTGCGTTACAATCCACGGACCAGGGCAGCGCGGCCCGCTCAACGCGCGATGGGGCGCGAACACGATGATGAAAGACACTCTCGGCGTATTGCTGGCTGGCGGAGCAGGAGAGAGACTCTTTCCGCTCACAAGAGATCGAGCAAAACCTGCTGTCCCCTTTGGCGGCACTTACCGCATCATCGATATCACGCTCTCCAACTGCATCAACTCTGAACTGCGGCGGGTCTACATCCTCACCCAGTACAAAGCGCTTTCGCTTAACCGGCACATTCGCGAAGGCTGGACCGGCATCGTCGCGCAGGACCTCGGCGAATTCATTGAGATTCTGCCACCCATGCAGCGAGTAAGCGCGAACTGGTACATGGGCACGGCGGACGCCGTCTATCAGAATATCTACTCCATCGGCGCGGAGCAGCCCAAGTATGTGCTCATTCTCTCCGGCGACCACATCTACAAGATGAACTACGGCAAGATGCTGCAGCAGCATAAAGACTCGGGCGCCGACGTGACCCTGGCCACCCTGCAGATCGACCCGACTGAGGTTTCGCGCTTCGGAGTGGTAGAGGTGGCTCGCAATGGCGACGTTACCGGTTTCGACGAAAAACCCAAAGAGACAAGCGCCCGCTCGCCGTTTCATCCCGACAAGGTGGACGCCTCCATGGGCATCTACATCTTTAACACCGATGTTCTGCTTCCAGCGCTGATGAAGGACGCCGAAGACCCTGCGTCAAAGCATGACTTCGGCCACAACATCCTGCCCGCGATCCTGGGCAAGTACAAGATGATGGCCTACAACTTTGTCGACGAAAACCGGCAAGATGCCCTTTACTGGCGCGACGTGGGGACGCTTGAGGCCTATTACGACGCCAACATGGATGTGGCCGCCATTTCGCCCATCTTCAATCTGTACGACAGCGCGTGGCCAATGCGTACCCGCCAGCGGCAGTATCCGCCGGCAAAATTTGTCTTCGGGGAACCGGGCCGTTCTGGCATGGCCATTAATTCCGTTATCTCGGCTGGCTGCGTTGTCTCCGGCGCCGTAGTGCGCAACAGCGTCCTCTCGCAGGATGTCCGTATAAACTCCTACGCCGAGATTGACTCCAGCATTATCTTCACCCACGTAAATATCGCACGCCATTGCCGCATCAAAAACGCCATCATCGACCGTGATGTGCATCTGCCCGAAGGCACCGTCATCGGCTATGACCAGAACGAGGACAAGCGGAACTATTTTGTCACCCCGTCCGGCCTGACAGTAGTCACGCGCGACTATTCCCTCTATGAAAACCCGGTAGCTCCGGATTTCATGCAGCAGGGCTAGGAAGAGTCCACTCCGCTGGTTCATCCCTGGTAACCAGGAGAAGTTGGTAGGCGTGCCGGCGCCTACTACGAGTGCAGCCCCTGTTTGCTTTGACCGCAAGAAAAGATGCCCCCGTTTCCACGAGGGCATCTTTTCGAAATCGCATTCGCTGCAGCCTCCCGCCACAGAGCAGGAGAAAATGCTTGCGCTATTGCCCGCCCAAACATCCGCTCTGCCCTGAACTATTGGGGTAGCCGGTGCCGGCGGTGTAAGCGTTGTTGGACCACTCGCCCTGGATTTTCCACTGGCTCCCGTTGCTGAAAGTGACCAGCGGGCCGCCGAAGGTCCATGCGCATTTATCGCCGTTCTCTGCGCCGGACGAGTCATACCAGGCACCGGGGCTAGCCGGATCGGTGATTGCTTCCGCAAGCTCGTGGCCGCTGACATTGGCGATCGCAGCCAGGCCCTGCGAGTGCAATCCGGAGGTGTCCTGCGGATCGCACCCGGTGTCCCCGTCAAGTTTGAAGAAGTACGCAAACTGAACCGGTACGCCGCTGCAGCTGCCGACGCTGTGATAGGCGCAATAGCCGGCGCTTCCACGCGGGGTATCGGTGTAGACGGCATAATAGCCATTCCCGGTGGGGTCTGGATTCGTGACGATTTTGCAGACCTCGGCGAGAATCGCGGAAGTGTTGGCGCCACTGGCGGACGCAGAAGTATCGATCACATGTCCACCATAGTTGCTCATCGGTCCGACCTGGCCGTTGGTTCCAGTGTATTCAACGGACGTTTTGGCGTAGTTGGAGTTGCTGAAGCCCGGGTACCAAGAATCCATCCCGCTGATCTTGTCTCCGGGAGAGCTGGCCCAGCTGGAGCCCCAGAAGATCGCCTCCGTATTAGAGGAGGGCATAATTTTTCCGCCGTGGTAGGTCATCAGCGGGCTTTTGCTTCTGCGGGCTTGCTTGCTTGCTTCACGGAGTCGGGGTGATGGGTCAAATCCGCGCGCCCAGTGGATGCCCAGCATCGGAGGTCCACTGACGCCGGAAAGATCTTGTACTGCGGAAGGTGCGGTCGCCGACGTCTGCGCCTGGGCCTGACCGAAAGCGAACACGGGCAAGCAAGCCAATGCTACGAGTAAAGACCTTTTCATGTGAGGTTTCCTTTTGAAGCTTAGAGTCCGAGCAACCACGGTTTGCAAGAAATCGCGTGGGGTCATCAGAGAATCGGGCATGTTGATGGTCCTGTCAATGGCTTTTATTTGATGGTTCGCGAGATTCTGGATTTCTGGGGATGGACGCACGATGGAAGCAGATGGTCGGGGTAAAACCGGACATCTCAATTTTGAACCGACGGCCTCGGTACGGCCCGACATGATCCGCGGAGGCCAAAAAACCGAGCCGGGAGGTTGACGAATTTTATCGTCTATCAGGCGTGGATACTTTTCTTTGCCCCTCCAGGCCACTGGATACAAGCAGATGCGATGAAGCGACGAGTGCCGTCTTTGGGGAAAAACTTTAAGGGTGCCTGTCGTTGAGTGTTTGTTGTATGCTCTGCGCTCAAAGAAGGACAGACGAGCGATTTCAGCGAATCGATGCCGGAAGACTATCCAAAGCTTGACCAGAGCCTGTTGACCATGACAGGCCCACTATTGAGAAATAGCCGCAATCGGCTGCGGGATAGGCCTGTGCCTTGCGGCAGGTAGATCGAAACGCGTTCGCCAGGAGATAAATGTATGGGGCAGACTTTCACCATAGGTATCGGAGGCGCGGCCGGCCAGGGCGTGGCCACGCCAGGCGACATATTCGCAAAGATATTCAGCCGCCGTGGGCTGCACGTAAATGCCTACAACGCGTACCAGTCGATCATTCGCGGTGGACACACCTTTCTGACGGTGCGCACCGGTTCTGGCAAGGTTACAAACATGGGGGATCGGATGGACCTGCTGATCCCGCTGAATCAAGACACGATGAATCGCCACCTGGACTTACTAACCGCGGGAGGAGCATGCCTGTACAACGCGGACGCGATCAAGCCGGGTACGGCCGCCGATGGGGTACAACTTTGTCCGTTGCCGGCTTCAAAGCTGGCGGATATCAGTCGGAACAAGGTGGCGCAGAACACGCTGGCCATCGGCGCAGCGCTGAGCATGGCGGGCATTGGATTTCAATCATTTGAGAGCGTGCTGCGCGAGCAGTTCAAGAATAAAGAAGACGCGGTGATCGCGGAAAACATCAAGCTGGCGTGGGCGGGGTACGACTACGCCACGCAGAACTTCAAGCCGTTTGCCAATCCGGTTCCCATGACGGACAACCGCTATGCACTGCTGAGCGGCAATGCGGCGATGGCAATGGGCGGCGCGGCAGCGGGAGTGAAATTTTACTGCGCGTACCCGATGAGTCCGGCGACCGGCGTTCTGCACTGGATGGCGTCACACGCGCGACAGGCCGGGATCATGGTTCGGCAGGCGGAAGATGAAATTGCCGTAATCAATATGGCAATCGGGGCGGCAAATGCGGGGGTGCGGTCGATGTGCGCGACCTCTGGCGGCGGTTTTGCGCTGATGAGCGAAGGGCTGGGACTGTCGGCCATGATGGAGACTCCCGTAGTAGTGATCGACTGTCAGAGGGCGGGACCGTCGACCGGTGTTCCCACTAAGACGGAGCAGGGCGACCTGTGGCAGATGCTGGGTGCGGCGTTTGGAGATTATCCGCGGGTAATCGCGGCACCGCTCGACATTGCAGATTGCTTTACGCTGATGCCGGAGATTTTCAATGTCTCGGACCGGTTTCAGATTCCTGCAATTGTACTGTGCGACCTGCTGCTATCAGAGGGCAGGCTGAGCGTGGATCCCAAGGTGCTCGACTTCAATCCAACGATCGATCGCGGGGAGCTGATTGCGCAGACGAACGGGACGTCAGCAGAGGATGGCGGCTACAAGCGCTACAAGATTACGGAGAGCGGAGTTTCGCCACGGGCGCTACCCGGGCTGGAGGGGTACATCCACACGCTTTCAAGCGATGAGCACGACGAAGATGGAGTGCTGATCAGCGATGAATACACGAATGCGGCCAAGCGGCGCGCCATGATGGAAAAGCGCATGCGCAAGGTGCAGGGTATCGAAGCCATGGTTCCGGCTCCGACTCTGCAAGGCTCGAAGACTGCGGATGTAACGCTCGTTGGATGGGGATCGACGCAGGGGGTAATCGAAGAAGCCCGCGAGATCCTGCTGGAACAGGGGATCACCGCCAACCAGTTGCAGATACGCTGGCTGGTTCCGCTGCACGGAGAGGCAATTCTGGAAATTTTGAAGGACTCCCCGCACACGATTATTGTCGAGAATAATTATAGTGGCCAATTTGCGCGCTACTTACGCAGTGAAACCAGCTTCGTGCCCAATGGGCACATTCGCAAGTACGATGGCGAGCCGTTCATGCCGCACCACATAGTTGAAGCAGTGAAGGAGCAGCTGGCGGGCAAGTCAACACTCTCGGTTCCGATGCACGAAATTATGGTTTAGGAGAAGATTCAAATGGCGACTGATGTAATAACTCCGAAGCAGATGGTGATGGCGGATTTGAAGGGGCGAGTGGATCCGGACTGGTGTCCGGGATGCGGTGATTTCGGTGTTCTCGCCGCCGTGCAGAAAGCCCTCATCGATCTGCAGATTCCTAAACATGAAGTAGTGGTGGTCAGCGGTATTGGATGTTCGTCAAATCTTCCCGGATTTATCAACACGTACGGCATGCATACACTGCATGGCCGCTCACTGCCGGTGGCAACTGGCGTGAAGTTGGCGAACCACGGCTTGACGGTCCTGGTAACGGGCGGCGACGGCGATGGCTTCGGAATTGGCTGCGGGCACTTCGTACATACCATGCGGCGCAATATGGATCTGCTGTACATCGTGATGGACAATCAGATTTATGGCCTGACGACGGGCCAGACATCGCCCACCAGCCGCAAGGGCATGAAGACCAAAAGCATGCC
Source organism: Acidobacteriaceae bacterium (assembly GCA_025355385.1). Taxonomy (GTDB): domain Bacteria; phylum Acidobacteriota; class Terriglobia; order Terriglobales; family Acidobacteriaceae; genus JANXZS01. The sequence goes on from JANXZS010000217.1 coordinate 36,754, forward strand.
CTATGGAAGCATCGAGTCTCCGCTAAACCCGATATCGCTGGCGCTCTCGGCGGGGGCGACGTTTGTCGGTCGAGGATTCAGCGGCGAGCAGAAGCATCTGACAGAGCTGATCAAACAAGGCATCCAGCATAAAGGTTTTTCGTTCCTGGACGTGTTCAGCCCGTGCGTCACCTACAACCACGACAACACGTTTCCCTGGTTTCGTCAGCGCGTCAAGAAGCTGGAAGACGATGCTGCCTACGACTCGGCAGACTGGTCGAGCGCGATGGAGAAATCGCTGCTGTGGGGTGATGAGATCCCCATCGGCAAATTCTTCGAGCGCACGGACTTACCGTCTTTGCAGGAGGCGGAACCGGTGCTGGACGCTGGTCCGCTGGTGCACCAGCCGACCCGTATTCCACCCGAGGTGGCGAGTAAATTTATCGACGAACTGATGTAGACGGCGATTCGACGGGTGTCCTAGGTGGGCTGGCTAACGTGGCTGCCAGCCCAAAACTTTTTGCATATTAGGTGGGCGAACTCATTGAGCACTGGCTGCGGTAAGCAGACGATTGCTACGCTGATGGTGGCAGCTATCTGGGCTCTCTCCTTTGAAAGTCCGCGAATCGCGGCACAACCTGCGGCGGCCAACGCGCCGACGCAGAGATCTTCCCCCGAAGACTGGCCCGTGTACGGTGGGCAGGCCGCCGGAGATCACTACTCCTCTCTCAAGCAAATCAATCGCGAGAATGTCGCCCGGCTCGAGGTGGCGTGGAAGTTCGACACCGAAGAACAAGGCGGGACGCAGGCCAGCCCCATCATCGTTGGCCGTGTTCTGTATGCGTATACGCCTAGTCAAAAGGTAATTGCCCTCGATGCTGCCACCGGCAGGTTGCTGTGGAAGTTCGACTCCGGCATTGTCGGCACCCAGCCCGCACGGGGGCTCGCGTATTGGACAGACGGAAGAGAGCGCAGAATTCTGGCCGGAGTAATGAATTATCTTTACGCACTCGATCCGGCAACTGGTAAAGCAATTTCCAGCTTTGGCGAAGCCGGCAGAATCGATCTTCGCAACGATCTCGGCGGCGATGCAAGCAAGCACACGGTGGCCATCACTACACCGGGAATTGTTTATCGAGACCTGGTGATCGTCGGATTTCGCGCGCCGGAAGAGCCTCCGGCACCCCGAGGCGACATACGGGCCTACGACGTCAAAACGGGGAAGCTTCGCTGGAGTTTTCACACAATTCCGCATCCCAACGAGTTGGGCTACGAGACGTGGCCGAAGAATTCGTGGGAACACATGGGGGCGGCAAACAACTGGGCGGGCATGGCGCTGGACGAGCGGCGCGGTATCGTCTATGCGCCCACTGGTTCCGCGGTCGCTGACTTCTATGGAGGAGACCGGGTTGGCGATAATCTTTTTGCCGACACGCTGCTGGCTCTGGACGCGGCAACCGGACAGCGCATCTGGCACTTTCAGGGCGTTCATCACGACATCTGGGACCGCGACTTCCCCAGCCCGCCCGCGCTGGTTACGCTTACCCATGAGGGCACCCGCGTAGATGCGCTGGCGCAGACGACCAAGCAAGGCTGGCTCTATCTCTTTGACCGGGTGACGGGCAAGCCGCTCTTCCCGATTGAGGAGCGTAAATATCCAGCGAGCGACGTGCCGGGTGAAGTGAGTTCCGCGACACAGCCGCATCCCCTGAAGCCACAACCATTCGCGAGGCAACTGCTCACGGTGGACATGCTGACGGAGCGCACGCCGGAGGCTCACGCCTGGGCTGTAAAAGAGTTCGGCACATTTCGCAGCGGGGGCCAGTTTTTGCCGCTGAGTGTGGATAAGCAGACGGTAGTCTTCCCCGGATTTGACGGCGGAGCGGAATGGGGCGGACCGGCGGTTGATCCCAGCACTGGCGTCCTGTACGTGAATGCAAACGATCTCGCGTGGACTGGCGGCCTTGTCGAGAACAAGCTGTCGGCGGAGATCGGCAAGGATGTGTATCAGAACCGCTGCGCGGTCTGCCATGGCGACGACCGCGGCGGCTCTCCACCGGCGTTTCCTTCACTTGTGGATGTGGACAAGCGGCTGACTCCAGCGCAGATGGCCAACGTTATTCGCCATGGCAGAGGAAGAATGATGGCTTTCGCTGACATCGCAGATACGCAGCTGGACACGCTGATCGGGTATCTTCGCGGCGGCACGGAGGGAGAGGTCGCAGCGGCGGGCACTGATACCAGGAAAATAGATACGAAGGAACTATCTAGCGAAAGACCAGCGGGCACCGAACGGAAAGCAGCAGGCCGGATGGAGCCTGTTGCGGGGAGCGTTGGTGATGAATTCGTGCGGATGAAGTACCGCTTTACAGGATATAAAAAGTTTCTTGATCCGGATGGATACCCTGCTGTGGCTCCCCCATGGGGCACGTTGAATGCGATCGATATGAACACCGGCGAGTACCTCTGGAAGATACCGCTGGGAGAGTATCCGGAACTGGCGGCTAAGGGCATGGCGAACACCGGCACGGAGAACTATGGAGGTCCGATAGTGACGGCCGGGGGCCTTGTGTTTATTGGAGCCACCATTTACGACAAAAAGATTCGTGTGTTCGACAGCGGGACGGGAAAGCTGCTGTGGCAAGCGGAGCTTCCGTTTGCCGGTGTTGCCACCCCTGCCACTTACATGATCGACGGCAAGCAGTATGTAGTGATCGCGGCTGGGGGAGGAAGAGACCACCGAGGACCTTCAGGGGGCGTGTACGTGGCGTTCGCGCTGCCCTGATTATTTAGCTGGTTACGATGGCTAGTGCAGAAGCAGGGTTACTGTAAGGTGAACAACTGATCTCTGCAGGCATTTTCATCAAGAAAATGCCTACATCGCGGACGCTGGATACATCACACTGTCCCTGCTTCTGCTTTAAATCGTCTCACACCCAGAGAGTTGTCCTTCTTTACTCTCGGCATGGACGTACCGCTACTCTGGGCTTATTCGCCATCGGTTGCTATCGGATATTGCGATAGCCGGACTTCGCAGTCGTTTGATGACGTAGCGAGTCGCGTCAAGTGACAAAGTAAGAAATTCAGCGACACTGGCCGGCTCCAACCCCGGTCTCAAAATCGAAACCGCTGCACGCGGCAACTTGCATCAATTGTTGCGCAGAGCAATTATGGGATCGATCCGTTAAGCCCGTCGCGCCGGAATATATCCTGCAAGCAGCGCCACCGCTCCAAGCAAGAGAACCATGCTTAGAAAGGTAGTCGGGTCAGTGGGAGCCGTTGCGAAGAGCAGCGAGGAAATCAAGCGGGACGCACTGAACGACGCCACCAAGCCGACTGCAATGCCGATCAGCGCCAGCCGCATCGCTCCAAGCTGAACCCGCGCCTGAGTCGCACCCAGCGCCATGCGTATGCCAATCTCCTGCGTTCGCTGCGTAACGGAATAGGAGATAACCCCGTAAATTCCCAGCGATGCCAGAAACAACCCGAGAATGGCAAAGATGGAGACAAGCAGTACAAAAAAGCGTCGAGGTGAGACGGCGTGATCCACTATCTGTTGGATCGGCCGGAACTCCGTCGCTGGCTGCCCAGGATTCATCTGCCGAAGCGTGCTCATCACGGTCGTGGCTAGCGTCGCGGGCGGCAGTTTCGTGCGGACCACTAACTGCGCTCCTTCTGGTCCCTGTTGGGTCGCAGGCAGGTACATTTGCCATCCCGCATTTCCCTCCGCGCTGCTTTCGCGCACATCGGAGATCACGCCAATCACCAGGGTGTCATTCCCATTCACTTTTGCAATGCGCCCAATGGGGTCTTCGCCCGGCCAAAGTCGATGCGCCACTGTCTCATTGACGATGACAACCTTCGTGCTTTTGGGGCCATCCTGCCAACCTATGTCACGACCCTTGACGAGGCGCATCCCGATAGCATTTAGGTAACCCGGCGAAACGATGTACACGAAAGTGTCTTGAAGCTCGCCTTTGCGATACTCCCTTCCCTTAACCGAGATACCCCAGCTCCGATTCCGGCTGAGCGGCAGGTTGTCGGATAACCCTGCACTCTCAATGGCCGGAATCGCCTCAACGCGATGCAGGATTTCATGCCAAATGGCGCTCCTTTTAGCCGCATCGCCTCCGTCGTCATAATCCAGGCTGATGGCGGCCGCCCGGCTCGGCTCGAACCCAAGATCGACGTCAAGTACCCGGAGAAAACTGCGCAACAGCAATCCTGCACCCACGAGCAGGACGCAGGCCAGCGCTACCTCAGAGATGACCAGCACGGAACGCATCCGCTCATGCTTCCTGCCTTCGCTTGTTCCACGCCCATTGTCTTTTAAAGCATCTTGCAGACTGCCATCGGAGATCTTCAGCCCGGGAGCGAGCCCGAACAAAATCGCGGTCGCCACTGCAATCAGCAGCGTCCATGCGAGCGCCCTGCCGTCCACACGCACGCTGCTCAGCAACGGCAGAGCGATCGACCCTTGATGGGCAAGATAGGTAGTGACGGCGAATGCGATTGCAAGGCCAAACACTGTCCCCGCGCCAGACAGCACGAGGCTCTCCGTCAGCAGTTGGCGAATCAGCCGTGCTCTCCCTGCACCCAGTGCACTGCGAAGGGCGAATTCCTGACTCCGCGCAGCCGCACGGGAAAGCAGCAGGTTTGAAAGATTCACGCAGACGATCAGCAGAATCAGACCTACGGCGCCCCACAGCACGATCAGTGAGCGCCGAAGTTTGCCACTTACATAGTCCTTCATGCCGATTAGCTTGACCTCATAGCCACCGCCATATTCAGGATGTTGGAGACTGAAGGGTAAATGGGGACCAAGGAGATCCGCCTCGGCCTGCGCCTGAGCAAGAGTTGCTCCTGGCCTCAGACGGCCAACCAGCGCAAGGGTATTTCCCCCGTCGCGAATATCGTTCATGATGACGGGCAAATAGAGATCGGTCTTCGCTCCGGGTGAGAATACTGAACCGAAATCGAATGCATCCGGCAATATGCCCACTACTGTCGCGGAAGTGCCATTCAGATTGATAGCCTGGCCCACTATTCCGGAGTTGGCGGAAAACTGCCGCTTCCAGAAAGCCTGACTCAGCATGGCCACAGGCCGGCTATGCGGCAGGCATTCTTCGGTTGTAAACAGGCGACCCAGGGCAGGCTCAACTCCAAGCGTGCGAAAAAATTTTCCGCCACGCTGAGGCCCGTAATTGTAGCGGCTGGCCACGCCCCATCAGCTTTTAGTTTTCGCTTGAGGAAAAAGCGAAGTAGCCGGTGACCTCCTGAAAGGAAGAGTTACGTTTTTGAAACTCATCAACGGCATCCGCAGTGTAGGTCATGCTGGATTCGCCGCCCTTTGGGTTTTTAGTAAGGATACGAACCAACTGCTGCGGATCGTGAAATGGCAGAGGTCGCAGGAGGATAGTATTCACCACGCTGAAGACCGCGATATTCGCGCCAATGCCCAGCCCGAGAATCAGCACCGCGATAAGGGTGAAGCTGCGATCGCGGCGCAAGGTGCGCAGGGTGTAGCGCAGGTCCTGCAGCAGTACATCGAGCCAGGGCAATCCCCGCGCCTCACGCTGCCGCTCCTTCGCCTGCTGCACTCCGCCGAAGCGGATCAGCGCCCGCCGCCGCGCTTCTTTCTGAGGCATGCCCAGGTTTACATTCTCCTCGGTGGCAAAGTCGAGGTGGGTCGCCATATCCATATCCTGGTCCAGCGGTTCCCGGCGAAAGAAGGATCGCAGACGGTTCAGGGCTTCCCGCAATCCACCCGTCATCGGATTCCGCCTTGCTGTGCCATGGCGAGTACCCGGCCCATCACACTGGTCAAGCGCTGCCAGTGTGCAGTATCCGCGACGAGTTGTTTCCGACCCCTTCTCGTGATTGAGTAAAACTTCGCCTTGCGATTGTTGTCCGAGGTTCCCCATTCAGCGGCGATCCATCCCCGCTGTTGCAGTCGCACTAGTGAAGCATAGATGGTGCCCTGGTTCAGCAGAATCTCATCGCCACTCACCTGCTCGATGCGCCGGGCGATGCCGTAGCCATGCTGTGAGCCAATTGTTGCCAGGGTCTGAAGCACCATCAGATCCAGCGTACCTTGCAGTAGGTCGAGCTTTAATTCCACCATTCGGCTCTCCTGTGCGAATCCCACATAAGTATGTTCCAAGTTGTGTGGGATTGCCACAGGAAAGAACGGGCACTTCGGAATCAACTGACTTTAGGCACATTGGAATTTGCGCGAGTTTCTGGCCTTCTTCGTCGAGCGTTCCAAAGGAGAGTGGAGCCTTCTCAGTCTCTAGGCTTTTTTTCGACGTCGGCACCCCAACGCTGAGACTGGTTGCCGTTGACTTCGGTCGAAACACCGTGTTCCATGAGAATCAGTGACCCGTTATCGATCCGCTCTTCCGGTGGACGCGATTCTGCCGGAGATCATCGATTCTTTAAGGCGCTGTCCTAACCTTGTGATCGAAGCGCCGCCGGGCACGGGTAAGACAACCCGGGTGCCGCCCGTGCTCCTTCAAAACATGAGCGGCGGAGTGGTAGTACTCGAACCGCGCCGGATTGCGGCACGATTGGCGAGTCGCCGAGTCGCGTGGGAGATGGGCGAACAGGTCGGCGATACTGTCGGCTACCAGGTCCGGTTCGAACAAGCCGTTGGCCCGGGCACGCGACTGCGGTATGTCACCGAGGGAGTGCTGATTCGGCGCCTTCTTTCAGATCCATACCAGAAAGGCGTAGATGCCGTCGTTCTGGATGAGTTCCATGAGCGACACCTCGAAAGCGATCTCGCGCTGGCGTTGTTGAAGCGCCTCCAGCGGACGCGGCCCGACCTGCGAATTGTGGTCATGTCAGCGACGCTCGAGGCCGATCCCGTGGCCAAGTATCTTGGTAGCTGTCCCATTCTGCGGTGCGAGGGAAGACAGTTCGAACTCGCGATCCAGCATTTGCCGTACTCGCCAAAGCCGCTTGAAGTCCAGGTGCGAGATGCAGTGAGTCTGTTGATAGACGTCGAACACTCCGGAAACATTTTGGCATTTCTTCCTGGTGCTGCGGAGATTCGGCGTGCCATGCGAGAGTGTGCCTCGGTCGCGCGCCGTGCCGGGATTCTGGTGCTGCCGCTGCATGGTGATCTGTCGCCCGGCGAACAGGACCGTGCGGTCGCGCCCGCTCCCCAGCGAAAACTTATCCTTGCCACGAATGTCGCAGAAAGCTCAGTGACGGTGGAGGGCGTGGTTGCGGTCATCGACGGGGGGCTGGCACGATTCGCAACGTACTCACCGTGGACGGGGTTGCCGACGCTTCAAGTCGGTCGGGTGAGCAAGGCATCGGCGAAGCAGAGAGCCGGGCGGGCGGGACGCACCGGCCCCGGCCGCGTTCTGCGTCTGTATACAGTGGAGGATTACCAGCTTCGGCCCGAGCACGACACGCCGGAGATAGTGCGTAGTGATCTATCCCAGCTCTGCCTCACTCTGCGAGCGATGCGGATCGCTGACATCAGCGAGCTTGACTGGCTGGATGCGCCACCGGTGGCGGCTGTTCAAAGAGCCGAATCCTTGCTTGACCGCCTTGGCGCAATCGGAGCTATGGCGCAGCGGCTGGTGCGGTATCCGCTGCCGCCGCGGCTGTCGCGCATGCTTGCCGAGGCTATGGATCGCGGAGTGGGCGAGGACGGCTGTGTAGCCGCGGCCCTGCTCGGTTCAGGCGCGCATGCCGCAAAGAACGACTTACTTGCAGCCATGGAGTCGGATCATGACTCACGCACGCTCCAGTATCTCGAGCAACTCCGCAAAATTGTACAGCCTCCGAGGCAGTCGCATCATCACGACGATGCCCTGCTAATGTCAGTGCTGGCGGGGTTTCCGGATCGCGTCGCGCGGCGGCGGGCAGGCAACCATGTTTTGTTGTCGGTGAATGGATCCGCCGGCACGTCGGCAGAGGTGGCGGGCGAGGCTCCCCGGTATGAGTTCATGGTCGCGGTAGATGTCGAGGACCGCAAAGATAAGCCGCTGCCGCTGATTCGAATGACGGCGCGCATCGAGCCAGAGTGGCTGATCGATCTGTTTCCGGATCGGGTGCGGGAGCAATGCAGCGCGGCATGGAATCGCATCACGGAGCGGGTCGAGGCGGTGAGCGCGCTGCTGTATGACGAGATGGTGATCCAGGAATCGCGGGGTGCAGTGCCGGACGCCGCAGCCTCGGCTGAACTGCTCGCGCAGAAGGCTCTCGAAGCCGGCATAAGCCGCTTCGTAGATCTGGACCTTCTGGACGAATTTATGGCGCGCGTCGAGTTCGCTGGTTTCGAGCTGCCCGACGTTTCGCAGACGCTAGCTGACTTATGTTCGGGACTGCGAAGCTTTGACGAGTTGAAAAGAGCGGCGGCGGACTTCGTTGGCATACTCGAACAGAGGTTGGGTACACGACGGCTTGGGGAGATTGCCCCCGCAAGTCTTCGGCTGCAGAATGGGCGCCAGACAAAGGTGCATTACGAGCGCAGCAAGCCGCCTTGGATTGCGTCTCGTCTGCAGGATTTCTTCGGTATGCGCGAAACGCCGCGGATCGGCTCCGATCGAACGCCCGTGGTGGTTCACCTTCTGGCCCCCAATCAGCGACCCGTACAGATGACGACGGATCTCGCGGGATTCTGGGAGCGGCTCTATCCCCAGGTGCGCCGCGAGCTGATGCGCCGCTACCCTAAGCATTCCTGGCCGGAGCGGCCGTGAAGCTACTCGCTGAAGTGCGATAAACGTATAGACCCCGTGTCCTCCCCATTAAGAGGAATCATCTACCAACCTTCGTTTACTACGGGGGAACGGATTCGCACGTTTGGCGCACAGCGGGAATGATGTGACAGCTAACTTTCGAAATAAGTCAACCGCGTCAACTGCTGAGTGCTCAGTGGTAGACCCCTATTTCATCCGCATACATATCGACAATGTTTCCATATAGCGACAGATCCACGGGCGGGCCACTGCCACCGACCGCAAGATTGACCATGAAATACATCGGATTTCTCTCCGCGAGAGGCGAAGCTGGTTGTCTCATCACGTCCACAATATTTAGGTAGAAGACGATAATTTCCCGCGACGCAAACAGCCCGTATGTGCGCGGCGTGTAGTTTGAGGCTAATCAAAATGGCTGTCTTCTCCCCCCTGCTTCATTTGTCAGGTGCGGTATCGCTGGCGTCAGCAAGGTCTCCGGCGATCCGCTGGGGCACTTGTTTCTGGCGATGTCGTGGACCACATTGCTTGTCTGCTTCTAGGATCCATCTTCGCCACAGGATGCTGGATGAGTTCCAGCATCCTAACTCTTCACTAACGCGAGTTCCTACACCCGTGCAAGGCGCAAGTTCGCATAATGCAATTGCTCAACCGGTCGTTTTAGCTAGCTACCAACTTTGATGGTCACGCTGGCAGAACGCGTCGCGACTACGACAGGGTTCGCGGCAGCGGCAGATGGTTGAGCGTCTTTGTCTGCTGTAGCTTCTGATTCCGAAGAGGTACCAGAGGAACTATCGTCCTGATCTAAAGTACCGTTGTCGCCCTGAAGATCTGTATCACCGTTAGCCATTGTCTCTCCCTTACAAATATGTATTCATTAGTCGTTACTCGAATTCTGAACAATCATACTTACTCCAACGATCTCACCTGAGGCACCCTAAGACTGGCCACTGCCTACGGTAATAGTTTTCTGGGCAGTATTGATGGGATCGCCACATTTTGCGTTTGCTTGGGTATGGTATTCATAGACGGCGTCGAAATCGCTTTTAGGGGCAGGCTTTGCTCCATCCGGGTACTTATCTTTATCGGGCCAGCTTTCGCCTCTTTCGAAGTGCTCCCCATCGGGCAGGCGGGGGATGAAATCATCGTGATCGTTCGTACAGAACAAGCCTGCTTCAGTAAATGTGAGTCGCAGGTAGTCTGTATGTAGCATGGTGATAGTCCCCTCATATTCAGGGATGGGAACCGGATTTGGTGGGTTGACTGCCATAGCTCCTCCGTAGATGAATGGTTCGGATACGAATCAACTACTGTGATTTGCTAGGATGGAATCCCGGATCATGGAGCAAGGCCTGAATGTCCGGATCGGTTTTAGCCTGATCCAGTGTGAATCCCTTCCGCAAAGCTCTTTGAAGATACTCTATTGCGTGGCGGCGGTCACCGACTAATTCATAAACGTCAACAATATTTGACAGCACGCCCGGGTCATCGGGAGCGAGCGCGAGGGAGGTTTGCACTTCCCCCAATGCCTCGCCCCTCTTACCGGACTTGGCGTGAAGCACCGCAAGGATTGACTGCGCGGCTGCATCCTGCGGCTTCAGCTTTACCGCTTGTTCGACCAGTGGAAGCATTCGCTTGGTGACGGCTTCCGCCTTAACGTCATCTTTCAGCCACTCGTAATCGCCCAGAAGGTTGTTCCATACCTGGTAGTCATTGTCATTAAGTTGCAACGCCTTTTCAGTGTTGGCGGCAGCCTCGGCGTACCTCTGTTCCAGCACGTAAAGATTTCCCACATTGCTAAAGGCCGGATAGCTCGGGGCCATTTTAATCGATTTGTTCAAGGCCTGTTCTGCCGCAGGATATAACTTTGGGTCTCCCGAATCCAGGTACGCTGCTCCCAGATTTAAATAAACCTGAGCATTGTCCGGAGTTAGCTGCAAAGCATGCTCATACTGTGCAATTGCCTGCGGATATTTACTCTGCCGATCCTCGAACAATCCCAGGTTGTTATAGCCATCCCAGTCGTTGGGGCGCAGGGCGGCCGCCTTTTGAAATGCAGTTTCAGCGTCTTGAATGCGGCCAGAATGTTCGTAAGCTCGAGCGAGCCCACTTAGAGCAGATGGATTTCGCGGATCGATAGTGAGGGCTTGCTGAAACTCCTCAAGCGCAAGATCGTGCTTGCCGGTTGTGTCGTGAATTCTGCCCAGTGTTACGTAGGCAGCAGGTATGCGGCTGTCCAGCTGCGTTGCCTTACGGCTGTTCGCTTCTGCTTCCGTAAGCCATCTGGGACTCTGATCGACCTGGTACTTTAAGCGGTAAGCTTCCCCTAGTTGCGCGTATCCAAGTGAGAAGCGTGGATTGGTTTTCACGGAACTGTTCAGTGCCGCTACCGCCTGGTCGAGGTTGCCGGGCTTGTCGTACCTCTGCATATAGCCAAGCGCCGTCAGGTACAGCTCATACGCGGCGGGATTGACCGATCCGCCGGTGTTTCTCAGCATCTCCGCTGAGACGTTGATATTCATCAGACGCGCCAGGCGGGCGACGGCCTCGTTCTGAAGGATAGACAGGTCGCCGGCCTGATCTTCTATCTCCGCCGAGCCGATCTGCCGCAGGCTGGCTGTATCAATCAGATTGACATTCAAACGGACCGCTTCGCCGTTCCTCTCTATTGAACCTTTTATCACCAGGTTGGCTTTCAACTGCTTGAATGCCTCGACGGGATCGTTAATCTTGCGGCGACGAACTTCGCTCGCGGGAACCACCCAAAGGGATTGATTGCCGACTTCCAGATTCGACAGCCTTCCAGCGAGCGAATCCATCAGCCCCTCGACCAACGCCTCGTTTTCCGGATTGCTACCTATGTTGTCAAAGGGCAGCACCACAATATGCCTCTCGGTTTCGCCGAGGTGGACGGCGAGCAGCCGCTGTCGCAAGAAAGGCGAAAATGCGACGGCAGTGGCGGTGATCGCCACGAGCGCAAGTGCAGCGGTTGCCCACGGAATCCACGCCCGTTTTCTCTGTGCCGGGCCCCAGGAAGTGCGCGATGCCTCTTCAATTGCGCGACGGGACACGGGGCGGGATTTCGTCTTCTTCTGGGGAGTTCCAGTCAGAGGTGCGTCGGAGAGGGCTAACCCGAGAGTATCAAGGTCCCGTATCAGTTCGGAGCAATGCTGATAGCGCTTGGCCGGATCCTTGGCGAGGGCCGTGTAGAGAATTTGTTGGAGGTCATCTGGCAAAGCCTCCATCCCTTGCGGAGCATCATTCAAAATCGCCATCAGGGTACCGGGGATGGTCTCGCGCGCGAAAGGATTAAGCCCGGTAACCATCTCCGCAAGCACCACGCCAAGGGCCCAGATATCGGTGCGATGATCGACAGGTCTGCCCAGGGACTGCTCCGGAGCCATGTAATTGACAGTGCCGGTTATCCCCGTCTGAGAGGCGGTCTGTGCGCTCATAACGCGCGCCAGTCCAAAGTCGACGATCCTGACGGATCCGTTGCTGGTAAGCATTACGTTTGAGGGCTTGATGTCTCGATGGACGATTTGCCGGTCGTGGGCCCCTTCCAATCCATGGGCAATTTGGGTGGCAATCTCTATCGCCCTGCGATACCCCATCGGGCCGCGACGCATCTCCTGCGCCAACGATTGGCCTTCATAGAAGGCCATCACGATAAACATGCGGCCGTCGGCGGTCTCTTCAACTCCGTGAATGACGCCGATGTTGGGATGATCCAGGGATGAAGCGGTACGGGCTTCGCGCAGAAACCGCTGCTTCTCGATTTCAACGGTAAGCATTTCCTGCGGTAGGAACTTCAAGGCCACGTTGCGCTCAAGCTTCAGGTCGCGCGCGCGGTACACGACACCCATGCCGCCAGCGCCTGCCATCCCTAGAATTCGGTAATTCGTCCCGACGAGGTCTCCCGCCACCAGCACGCTGTTCGTTTCGGGCATGCTACTTCCTTTGCAGGCCTCACGCCGCCGAGGAAGCAGCTAAGGGGAAGTGCAACTCTGAGCGATGGTACTTCGTGTATAAGCAGGATGCAAGGCTTTACCGACAAAGCTGTTATCAAAGTTTTAGGCAGGAGGCACGGGCAATCGCGGCTTTTTAGAAGGCAAGATTTCTGACCCAAGATGGACGGGCGTTGCCAAATCTTTCATGGGCCCCCGGTCATTAGGCCTTTAGTGCACAATAGGCAAATGAGCGAGGATTCCGCAGAGGGTACGGCCCGCGCAAATGAAGCACAGCAAGCCTACCGCGAAGCGGTCGAACGGGAGAGGCGTGTGCAGATTTGGCTCGAAGGCATGCTGGCAGGCGGTCCCCCGCTGGCCGATGCAACGAAGCAGTGGCGGCAGGCGCTTGGGATGTATGAAGACTCGGGAGAGACCTCCGCTGAGAAGGAAGATCTTCCGGAACACAGCACCAAACCGATTCAAGACACGCTGCTGGAGATCCGGCGAAGAATTCGAGAGCGCCGGGAACTTACCGGCAAAAGGCCGCTCGAGATCGCCGAAGACGAATACCGAAGACGCTCCTCGCAAATTATCGAGGTACTTCAGAAAGATTTCCCCAACGGAACCGAGCCTACGCCACTGCATCTGGTGCTGGCCGCTCGTTACATTGAAGCGGAGATCGATTTCGAGGAATACTGTAACGCGGTCCTTCACATATAACCATGTTTTCGGCGGAAGGCTGCCGCCCAAACACGATTCATGCTTACTCCCGACCAGTTCATCTGCCAATACTTGCGCAATCCTCTTAGGCTTACCATCAACTTCTTCCACAACACCGTGGGACTAAACACATGTTTCCGTGAATCTGCTTTCTCGGTGTGAGGGTGGCGCCAAACTTCGTCAGGCCGATTTCAAAGTGCGATGGGCAGACTTAGAAGTTTCTTGACTAATTCGGAAAGTCTGGTGAGATCTTCCATTGCCTGATGCGCGAAGATATTGGCGCTTGTGCCACCCTGCCCGGAGAGAAACACGGTCTGCATCAACCCCTGCAGCGGGTTATTTATCTGATGTGCGAGTTCATTCGCCATTGCTGCCGCTGCAGCGGCAGCGGTGTGTTTCATCAATCTCGCCTGCTGCTGTTGGTGGCGCACGGCGATTGCTGCGAAATCTGAAAGATTCTGCAGCAGCCGGTAGTCTTCGCGATCGAACCGAACGTAAGATCCGTGAGCCAGCACCCAGATGGTGCCGAGTGTTTCTTCGGTCTTCCAAGGAATGAGAATTCCGTCGGTAACGGGAGGCGCGTCCACTCCAATCATGTCCAGATAAGCTTTGGGGACGCGAAATAATTGCGGTTGGCCCCTATCGAGGCAAGTGCCGCAAGGGCTATAGAATCGGGGTAATACTGAGTCGAAAAAGCCGCCATATTCTCCCGCCGTGGCGATCCATCGGAATTGAGTTTCCTCACCGTTGATGGGTTCTTCAAGACTGATGCCTGCGCTGTCCGCGCCACAGATAGCCACGGAGACTTCGACCAGTTCCTGCAAAATCCGCTCTGGGCGCTGGGCGAAGATATGTGCAAGGCGCTGCATCCCGGCAATTTCCAGGGACGGATCGCGCGGACGAATCTGCCTTTCATGAACCCCGGATCGTTACAGAGGTCGGCGACCTGCATATCGGTTGAGCTGGCGTTTGCGGGTGAATCGAACATCGTAGGCGCCTTCTGAGCCTGCGAAACGCCCACTACTGGAAGCGCATCATACACTTTCTAATGTCAAGAGGATCTAAGGATCTACTCGACTTCTATGCGTCCAAAGATGGGGAGCTGAGGCACGAATTGTGAGACAGGTTTTAAGCGCGCTTTGTTTTGACCTTGACGGTCGCCCAGCTCGGTTCGAACAAATACGTTGTGTATACGAATCGTGATGACTTATAGTGCGCGGCTAGAGGAAATCAAATGCGCAGAGCTCTTTGTGTAGTCGCCTTGCTGGCACTAGTTACACCCGCGTTCGCTGCGGACAACTTTTCAGGGACTTGGAAGATCAATATGCAGAAGTCCACAGGTCCGGAACCAACCAGGGTTGAACAGTTGGTATGCGTCACCGAGGGCGACGAGCAGGCGTGCACCCTGACCGGGAAAGCGCCAGACAGCACCCCCTTCACCAGTAAGTTTTCCATGCCCCGCAAGGGCGGAGAAGGCAAGATTATGGACCTACCCCCATTTACCGGGGTCACTGCGAAGCCTTCTACTGCCAATATGCAGGACTTCACGTTCACGACGAATGGAAAGCCCGCGACCCACGTCCACAGCGTGGTATCGAGTGACGGCAAAACCATGACATCGAAGGTTCGTGTGATGAGCGGGGGGCGTTCAAAGCCGGGAATTTACACGGACATATGGGAGAAGCAATAACCGATTCCAGTACACGACCGGGACTCGGTGACGGCCCATCTACGTGGGCTTGGTAAGTGGGATAGGGAGTCGTGCTGCTGGGAGTATCCGGTGCCTCTACTGTGACACTCCCACTCCTACGCGTAAATCTCGGGTTTACTCGATGGCGAACACGGCGTAGACGGTGGCTCCGCTGGTGACCTTGCGGGCGTTGATGGCGAGGGGTTCGACCGCGTCTGCTTTCGCCATGGGACTTGACGCCATGGCTCGCATCATCGGCATGGGACGGGGCGCTTCGGGGTTCTGGTTGCTGGCATAGATGAGCGTGCCCAGTTTCGAGCCGAGTCCCTGGGCCATGCGATCGGCGATTTCGCGGGCGCGCTTGAGGGCTTTACCCGCGGCCAGGGATTCGAGGGAGTCGGCGTCGGCGACGGACCAGTCGATCGAGCCGCTCTGGTTGGCTCCGGCCTTGACGGCTGTGTCGAGGATGGCTGCGGCTGCCTGCGCGGAAGTCTTCACGCTCCAGCTTTGCTGCACGGTGAACTGGCGCTGCGCTTTCTGCTCCGGCGTAAGGTTCTGGAACTCGAAGGGCTGTACACGGCTGATGTTCTGAGACTCGCTCTGGATGGCATCATTCTTGACGCTGGCGGCTTCGAGGGCGCGGGCAATTGCGTTCGAGGACTTGGACCCGCTGGCGTAGGCGGTCTGCTGGTCGGCGGCGTAGATCTGGAATCCGATGTGAACGGTTGCGGTATCGGCATCCGCCGTGGCAGTGTCGGTGGTAGAGACGGCAATGGTGCGGTTTTCTTTGTTGACCTGGATCTGCTGAGCCCGGGCACTGAGGGGAACGGAAAGAACTGAGGCAAGTGCAAACATCGCTGCAACTCCAGATCGCAAGTGCATGAAAAGCGCTCCTGACACTTCATACGGTCATGATGGATCCAAAATTCTGGACGAGGGTGCCTTGATGAAACACAATCGTCCAACCTTCTAGGTACCGCTGCCAGATTGTCGAGCGGCGGGTGAGTCGTCCGTTGTCCTGGACAAGAGTGTACGTGAGCAGGTAGATGTCCTGCGCCAGTTTGCGGCAATGATGGTCGCTATACTTCATGCTTCAGGGCGCGATGCTGGCGGCGATTATCGGGCTCCTCCAGCGCGAAGTCTCGACTGTAGCGCCGCCCCGAAGCCCCGACTTCCCAGAAGTCAGAGGCGGAGATGCGTTCCAAGGACGCCAGGGGCGTGCCCGATTTTGGCTGATGGAAGTCAAATTCCAAACGCACCAGCTCCTCGAGGATTGATGAAATACCAGGGTCGTTGACGAGTGCGGGTTCCATCTCGGCGGCCATCCCATGATGCTAAACCGCAGGCGTTCGCCGCAGGGCATGAGTGTGCAATCTACAAGGCTGACGGGGTCTGAACGGAACGGGAAAATTTTCTCAGGGCTTCGAGGGTCCTGGAGGCGGCTCCCGAGTCGATGGCGTGGGCGGCGAGGCGGACGCCATCTTCGAGTTCCTCGGCCAGCTCGGCGACGATAAGGGCTGCTGCCGCGTTGAGCAGCACGATGTCGCGGCGGGGGCCAGGTTCGCCACGGAAGATCGCTTCAAGAACGGCGGCGTTGGCTGCTGCATCGCCGCCCATGAGTTCGCCATACGCGCCGATCTGGAGTCCTGCGTCCTGCGGCTTGGCGCGGTAAAGGACGACGCTGCGGTCGCGTACTTCGGCGAGGGTGCTTTCTCCGGTGACGGTGATTTCGTCGAGTCCGTCGGAGCCGTGAACGACGAAGGCGCGACGAATGCCGAGGCGGGCCATGGTGTTTGCCGCCAGCGACAACTGTGTATGCACGGCGACTCCCATGACCTGCGCGGGAGCATAGGCAGGATTGGTGAGCGGACCGGCGAGGTTGAAGATGGTGCGGAATCCCAGCGCCCTGCGCACTGGCTGCACGCGTTTCATCGCAGGGTGGAGCGCCGGGGCGTAAAGGAACATAAAGCCAGTGGCTCTGAGGCAGTCCACTGATTGCTGGGGGGAGAGGGCGGTGGCGACACCCAGGGTCTCGAGGACGTCGGCGGATCCGCATTGCGAGGTCACGCTGCGGTTGCCATGCTTGGCGATTCTGGCTCCTGCTGCCGCTGCCACGAGCGCTGCGCCGGTGGAGACATTGAAGGTGCTGCGGTCACCGCCGCCGGTTCCACATGTGTCCACGAGTTCCGCGCGCTCCGCGTCAGTCAGCGGAATGGGCAGGCTGAGGGTGCGCATGGCTTCGGCAAAGCCGGTAAGTTCCTCGACAGTCTCGCCGCGAGTGGCAAGCAGGGTTAACAGGGCGGCGATCTCGATGTCGGTGGCGTCGCCCGACAGCATTTCGTGGAGCGTGGCGCGCGCTTCCTCGCGAGTGAGTGTGGCGGAGTCTTCCGTGAGGTGCTTGAGTGTCTCTCTGAGTTTGGGCATGGGTGTCACGAGCATCGTAGAGCATTTTTACTAGGACCAGGGTGGGATGGTGATCCTGTTTGCTGACGGGATGCCTGTCCGATAGTATTCAGGTGTCTATAGCAGAAGTACTGTAGCAACAACAGCGGTTCAGGAAGACGCGTGCCCAATGCGCGGTACGGGGGAGTTCTCGATCAAGTTATGAAAATTCACGAGTATCAGGCAAAAGACATTCTGGCGAAGTACGGAGTGGCCGTTCCCCGGGGTGAGGTGGCGAACACCCTGGAGCAGGCGTTGGACGTGGCCAGACGGCTCTTTATGGCCGGGGCATCGGGCGTAGTGGTGAAGGCGCAGATCCACGCTGGTGGCCGGGGCAAGGGCGGCGGCGTGAAAGTGGCCAAGACGCACTCGGAGGCGGAGGACTACGCCAAGCAGATTCTCGGCATGCAGTTGGTGACGCATCAAACGGGGCCGCAGGGACAGAAGGTGCGGCGGCTTCTGGTGGAGGAGACGGCGGCGATTGATCGCGAACTGTATCTCGGCGTCGTGCTGGACCGCGTGACCTCGAAGATTGTCTTCATGGCGTCGAAGGCCGGTGGCATGGAGATTGAGGAGGTCGCGGCCAAAGATCCCGATGCGATTGTGAAGGAGTACATCGATCCGGCGGTGGGGTTCCAGCCATACCAGGGGCGCAAGCTGGCGTTTGCCTTGGGGCTGAAGCCAGTGCAGATCAACCAGGCCGTGCACTTTATGCAGGGCTTGTACAAGGTTTTCGTGGAGACGGATGCATCGCTACTGGAGATCAATCCGTTTATCACGACGAAGGACGACAAGCTGCTGGCGCTGGATTGCAAGATGAATTTTGACGATAACGCGATGTTTCGCCACAAGGATTTGAAGGAACTGCGGGATGTAACGGAAGAAGATCCCTTAGAGGTGGAGGCGTCGACGTACTCGCTGAACTACATCAAGCTGGACGGCAACATTGCCTGCATGGTGAATGGCGCGGGGCTGGCGATGGCGACCATGGACATCATCCAGTACGCGGGGGGGAGTCCGGCGAACTTTTTGGATGTGGGCGGCGGCGCTAGCCAGGAACAGATTGAGCGCGCTTTCGAGATTCTGCTGTCGGACCAGCATGTGAAAGCGATCTTCATCAATATTTTCGGTGGGATCCTGCGCGTGGATACGCTGGCGCAAGGGGTGGTGGCTGCGGCCATCAAGACGAATGTGAAGGTGCCAATTGTGTTACGGCTTGAGGGTACGAATGTGGAGCAGGGTCGCAAGATTCTTAAGGACTCAGGGCTGAACTTCCTGGTCGGTGAAACCATGCAGGATGCGGCGCAAATCGTCGTCGCCGCCGCGAAGGGAGCGAAGTAAATGTCTGTACTGGTAAATGAACACACGCGGTTGATCGTTCAGGGCATCACGGGCAAAGAGGGTACTTTCCACGCCAAGGGCTGCGCGGAGTATGGCACCAAGGTGGTGGGCGGTGTGACTCCCGGTAAAGGCGGGACTACGCATGAGGGGTGGCCGGTGTTCGACACGGTGCAACAGGCTGTGGCCCAGACCGGCGCGAATGCTACGGTGATCTTTGTGCCACCGCCGTTTGCTGCGGATGCGATTCTGGAAGCGGAAGACGCCGGGTTACCGCTGATCGTCTGCATTACGGAAGGGATTCCTTCGCTCGACATGGTGCGGGTATGGGTGAAGATCAAAGACTCCAAGTCGCGGCTTATCGGGCCCAACTGCCCGGGAGTCATCTCGCCGGGCAAGGCGAAGATCGGCATTATGCCGGGGCGGATTCATAAGCAGGGGGCGGTGGGCATTGTGTCGCGTTCGGGCACGCTGACGTACGAAGCGGTATATCAGTTGACGACGCGCGGCATCGGGCAATCGACAGCTATCGGAATTGGCGGCGACCCGATTATCGGCACGAATCACACCGATGCTCTGAGGCTGCTGAATGAGGATCCCGAAACTGAAGCGATCATCATGATTGGTGAGATCGGCGGCACGGCGGAAGAGGCAGCCGCGGAGTACATCAAAGCTTACGTGAAGAAGCCGGTGGTGGGTTTTATCGCGGGACAGACGGCTCCTCCGGGGCGCCGCATGGGGCACGCGGGTGCCATCATTTCTGGTGGGCAGGGCACTGCCGCCGACAAGATGAAGGCGATGGAAGCGGCGGGGATTCATGTGGTGGCATCGCCGGCATTGATTGGCGAGACGCTGGCGAGGGTGATTGGGAAAGCATGAGGCGCGGCTTAAATTGCACGCAGAAAGGCCCGCCACGGCGGGCCTTTCTGCTATTAGGGGTGGAATCAAATAACTGAGTGCGGAAGGCCGTCGCTTCGCCAGGATGACAACATATCGGACCTTTCTATATCACCCATAAAAAGTGCTTATGATGGACACGGCCCATATTTCGCACCTCATAATACCGGTATAGCTGTTATCAGGAAGATAGACTTGTCCGCTCGCGTAGCCTGCGAGGAGACCTTTTCCTCAAGTACGCCACGATCCCAGTTTTCTTCTCAGCCACGCTGGGCTGCAGATTTTGAACTCGCCACAGGTAGGACGAGATGAACTCAAACGGTCCAAATTGTCTGCATAGCCCCGCGCTTCGAGACTATCTTCTCGACCACGCCTACGATGAGATGATCGGCTCCGATGGCCACGTGCGCCCGCACTATCGGGCGCTGATGGACGCGATGCTGGCGCTGTCGCCGGAAGAACTTCGAAAGAGAAAGCAATCCGCGGACCTCTCATTCCTGACGCAGGGCATCACGTTTACCGTTTACGGTCGCGAAGAGGGTACGGAGCGAATCTTTCCTTACGATCTTTTCCCACGAATCATTACCAATGCAGAGTGGGTGAATATCTCCAAGGGTCTGACGCAGCGCATTACTGCCCTCAATATGTTCCTTCGCGACATCTATCACGAGGGAAAGATCCTCAGTGATGGCGTGGTCCCGCGCGAACTTGTTTATAGTTGCCGGCACTTTCGGCGTCAGATGCGCGGCATGCAAGTTCCGCGCAACGTTTATATCGCGGTGGCGGGAACAGACCTGCTGCGCATGAATGACGGCGAATTCGTGGTGCTCGAAGACAATCTCCGCGTTCCCAGCGGCGTCAGCTATATGTTGACCAATCGCCGCCTGATGCGGCGCAGCTTTCCGCAGCTGTTCCTCAACTCGGGCGTGCAGCCAGTGGAGCAGTACACCCAGGCGCTGTCGAGCACGTTGCGTTCGGTGTCGCCCGAAGGCCGCTCGGAGCCCACGATTGTGCTGCTGACGCCGGGCATCTATAACTCCGCTTACTTTGAGCACACCTATCTTGCGCGACAGATGGGCATTGAACTGGTGGAAGGGCGCGATCTTGTCATCCACGACAACATCGTCTACATGCGCACCACTGCCGGCCTGAAACGCGTGGATGTCATCTACCGGCGAGTGGATGACGACTTTATCGATCCACTGGTTTTTCGATCCGACTCGGGATTAGGTGCTGCGGGACTTTTCAACGCCTACCGTGCCGGGAACGTGACTCTGGCCAACGCTTTTGGGACAGGAGTTGCCGATGACAAGGCCATCTACGCATATGTGCCTGCGATCATTCGCTATTACCTAACGGAAGATCCGGTTCTAAACAATGTAGAGACCTACCTGATGACCGACCCGGCGATGCGCCAGCACACGCTCCAGAATCTGGATAAGCTTGTGGTGAAAGCGGTGGGCGAATCTGGTGGATACGGCATGTTGATCGGTCCGCATAGCACGGCAGAAGAGCGCGAGGAATTCAAGCGGCGGATTGAGGCGGAGCCGCGTAACTATATCGCCCAGCCTACGCTGAGCTTTTCACGGTCACCTTGTTTAATTGGAGATCGCATCGAGCCGCGGCATGTGGACTTACGACCATACATTCTCTTCGGAGACAAGGTCACTATTGTTCCCGGTGGACTGACGCGTGTGGCCCTGGAGAAGGGTTCGCTGGTGGTCAACTCCTCTCAGGGTGGCGGTAGCAAAGACACTTGGGTGCTGAACAGGTAACCTATGCTCTCGCGCGTTGCCGATTGTTTGTACTGGATGAGCCGGGATCTCGAGCGAGCGGAACACACACTGCGCCTGCTCGACGTAAATATGGGCCTGATGCTGGACCGGTCGAGCGTGAGCGTTGACGCCCGCTGGAAGCGAACCCTGCACGCTCTGGGCAAGCCGGAGGGTGTGACCTGGGAGGGAGATCTTTACAAGCTGGGCTATGCCCTGACGCTGGACGGGGATATCCCATCCTCGGTCCGTTCCTGCATTGTCTCGGCTCGCGAAAATGCGCGTCGCGTGCGCGAACAGATCAGTACTGAGCAATGGCAGCGGCTGAACCGGCTATTTCTCAACGTGACCACGCCCCGCGACCCGCGCGATGCGGAAAACTACCTCTCCGAGTTTATCCCCGCAGTGCTCGATGGCATTCACCTCTTCCAAGGCGTGACCGACACTACGATGACCCACGGAGAAGGATGGCAGTTCATCCAAGTGGGAAGGTTTATCGAGCGCGCGTCGGCAACCGCATCCCTGATCGAGGTCTATCATTACGACCTGTTAGGTGCCGCCGCCCGCATGGAAGAGCACTCGGAGTATCTGGAGTTGCTGGGCCTACTGCGGAGTTGTACGGCATTCGAGGCGTATTGCAAGGTCTACACTGCCGATTTGAATTATGACCGCATTCTCGACTTCATCGTCCTGAACGCGGAGTTTCCCCATTCCTTGCGCTACTCCATCGATTGCTTGCAGCAAGGGCTGGCGGCGATCGACAGAGGCTCGGGCCGCCATCCAGCAGACGACCTGATGCGCCTGATGGGCAGGCTGCAGTCGTCGCTGGGATTTATGCAGATCTCCGAGATGCTGACCCAGGATGCGGGCTTGTACCTGCGTACGATTGTTCGCCAGTGTCGAGAAATTCACGAGCTGATTTATCAGCGCTACATTCATTATTCGGTGCATGCGGCTTTGGCGGATTAGATCTGATTGCCACAGGTCCATGCGGCAAAGCCAATTCCGCTCCAGGCTAACGACAAGGAACTCGCCACCATGAACTTCTATTCCATTAGGCATTTAACAAAGTTTCGCTACGAAGGCCCGGTGAGCGAGAGCATGATGGAAGTGCGCATGCAGCCGCGTAGTGACACGGAGCAGCGCTGCCTGGCATTTTCCCTTTCTGTCAGCCCGCGTTGCCGCGTATTTCCTTATCGCGATTATCTGGGCAACCATGTTCATCACTTCGATATTCCCGAGAATCATTCGCAACTGGTTATCATCGCCGAGTCACTGGTGGAGAGGCAGTCGGGGGTGACTGTTCCCGCTTTTCTATCCCCGGATGCATGGGGCGAACTGGACGCCACCGTGGCCGCTAAAGACTTCTGGGAGATGCTGATGCCCAGTGACTTCGCGAAACCGACGCCGATGCTTCTGCAATTCGTGAAGCAGTTGAATATCTGCCGACGGGATGATCCCCTGTTGCTGATGCATGAGCTGAATGCGGCGCTCTACGAGCGGTTCGCCTATGTGCAGAGGCGTACGCACGTCGATTCCTCGATCGATGAGGCACTGGAGAGTGGAGAGGGTGTCTGCCAGGATTTCGCCCACATCATGATCGCCCTGGCACGGCATGTCGGCATTCCCTGCCGTTATGTGAGCGGATACCTGCATCATCGCAAGGAGGACCACGACCGCTCGCTCGAAGACGCGACCCACGCATGGGTTGAGGCGTTCATGCCGAGCCTGGGATGGGTGGGATTCGATCCTACCAATCGCCTGATCGCCGATGAGCGGCACGTGCGCACCGCACTGGGGCGAGATTACACGGATGTTCCGCCAACCCGGGGCATTTACCGCGGCAAGACCGCTAGCGAGCTTTCCGTAGCAGTACGCGTGAGCGCTTCGACGGTTGCTCCGGCCTTCGACACGGATATGCAGGTGCCAGAAGACTGGTCCCGGCTGGTCGAGAAGGCACAAGCCCCGGTAGCGCCGGATGCGGCCGCGCTGGCCGCCGTGCGACAACCTCAACAACAGCAGCAACAGCAATAGCCAAGGCCAGGCCGATCTGAGCGCAATGCACTCGGGTTGAGCGGGAGGCTTCGCGTTTAGGATCAGAAAATGGCAGCAATAGCGTCTTGGTTAGGGTAGTTTTAACCTGGTAGGCTCCGCGAGACGCCTGGTGCCTTCAGGGGCTGGTAGCGCTAGTCGAGAACCAGCCAGCAGACTCCAGGGCTTCGGCCGCGTGAGGGTGGATGAGCATACAGGTTGCTCTGAGTCACCGGACAGAGTACCGGTACGATAAGCCGGTTGCACTGGGCCCACAGGTTATACAGTTGCGCCCCGTCCCGCATTGTCGAACGCCGATCCTCAGTTATTCGCTCAACGTCACTCCCGCCAAACACCTTTTCAACTGGCAGCTCGACCCCCACGGTAATTATCTGGCGCGTTTTCTTTTTTCGGAGAGGACAACGGAACTGGTGGTGGAAGTGGACTTGGTTGCGGAGCTATTACCCTTCAACCCATTCGATTTTTTTCTGGAACCGGGAGTCGACGAGTACCCCTTCGCATACTCTCCAGATCTGGCTAAGGATCTGGAACTCTACCGCTCCGTAGATCCGGCCGGCTCTCTCGTCCAGGATTTTCTTAAAAGGGTTGCGGGCGGGAAGCGCGGAACGATCGGTTTTCTGGTCGACTTGAATCACAGGGTGCGAGACGTAGTTGGCTATGTGACGCGGCTGGATCCGGGCGTCCAGACTAGCGAGCAGACTCTTCAAAAGCGCACTGGTTCCTGCCGGGACTCGGCATGGCTGCTGGTGCAGCTTCTCCGGCATTTGGGAATCGCGGCGCGCTTTGTCTCAGGGTATCTGATTCAGTTGGCGGCAGAAGACAGCGCACTGGCGGATTCGAGTAGTCTGCGAACCGACTCCGCGGATTTGCATGCCTGGGCAGAGGCGTTTTTGCCGGGTGCGGGCTGGATTGGTATGGATCCCACGTCCGGCCTCTTCGCCGGTGAGGGCCACATCCCGCTAGTCTGCACTCCGAACGCTTCCAAGTCCGCGCCCATCGGAGGCACGGTCGAACGGGCCAACGTGGACTTCCGCTACTCCATGTCCATTCGCCGCCTGAATGACGCACCACGGACGTCCAAGCCCTTTACCGAGGAGGATTGGGCGCAGGTCGAAATGGTGGCGCGTCGCGTCGATGCGGACCTCAAGGCGCAGGATGTAAGACTGACTATGGGCGGCGAGCCCACCTTCGTCGGTATCGACGAGCCCGAGAGCCCGCAATGGAACATCGACGCCCTGGGACCAATGAAGCGAAGCCGCGGATTGGATCTGATCCAATGCCTGCGCGAGAAGATGGCTCCTGGCGCGCTGCTTCACTACGGACAAGGCAAGTGGTATCCAGGCGAGCCGTTGCCGCGTTGGGCGCTGAGCTGCTATTGGCGTGGCGACGGCGTTCCCGTGTGGGAGGACATCGGTCTCATCGCTCGGGAAGATCAGCAATCGAATTTCGGCGCGGCCGATGCGCGCAGGTTTATAGAAGCTCTCACGCGCCGCCTGCAGGTGAGCTCCGAAAACATGCTGGCTGTCTACAACGCCGAAGAAGAGTCGGCAGAGCCGGCTGGCTACATTTTGCCCCTTCGCCGCCGACAGCCAGCGGGCCAATTGTGCTGGTCGAGCCAGTTGTGGTTCCCCAGCCTGGAACGTCCGGTGCTGCTGCCCGGCGATTCGCCCATAGGCTATCGCATACCGACGGAGTTCATGCCCTGGGTGGCACCGGATCTGCTTGCGTATGAGTACGAGGCTGCACCCTTCGCAGATCGCGTCAAGCTCCCGTCACGTCCGTCGCGCCGCATGGATCTCTTCCAGACAATCCCCAGCGCCGATCCGCTGCCCGCTCTCTCGATCACGTCCGAAGCTGCGCCACAGCAGATCCGTCCCGCGCTGTGTGTCGAGGCTCGAGATGGCCGCCTGCACGTGTTTCTGCCATATGCGCCCCAGCTGGTGGACTATCTCAACCTGCTCGCGGCCGTTGAGGATACCTGCCAGTACCTGCGGAAGCCGGTGTGGCTGGAGGGTTACACTCCCCCTCCCGATCCGCGCCTGCGATCGTTCAGCATCACTCCCGATCCCGGCGTTCTGGAAGTGAATCTGCCGCCCGCGAGCAATTGGGACGAACTCGTACAGTTCAACACGCTGCTTTTCGAGGAGGCGCACCGCAATCGGTTGACCGCTGAGAAATTTGCCTACGACGGCAGCCATATCGCTACCGGCGGCGGCAGTCATATCGTGATCGGCGGAGCGACCGTGTTGGATAGCCCCGTCCTGCGCCGCCCCGATCTACTGCGCAGCATGGTGTCGTTCTGGCAGTATCATCCGTCGCTGTCGTATCTGTTTTCCGGCATGTACGTCGGCCCAACAAGCCAATATCCGCGCGTAGACGAGGCGCGCATGGACGCCTTATATGAGCTGGAGCTTGCCTTCAGCCAGCTCCCTTCGAGCGACAGCCCACCGTCGATCTTGGATGGATTATTCCGCAGCTTGCTGGTCGATGTCACAGGAAACTCTCATCGCGCCGAGTTCTGTATCGACAAGCTTTATCCCCCGGAAGGTCTCGGCTTGCGCCTTGGCTTGCTCGAATTACGTGCTTTCGAAATGGCTCCCCATGTCAGAATGGATCTCGCAGAGATGCTTCTCATCCGCGCTCTGGTCTCCATGTTTTGGAAGCGTCCATTTGACGGCAGCCTGGTTCGTTGGGGCACGGCGCTCCACGACCGGTTTATGCTGCCGCATTTTGTTCGGCGTGACTTCTTCGATGTCCTCATGCAACTGCGGCAGTCCGATTACAACTTCGAGGAGAGATGGTTTGCTTCGCACCTCGAATTCCGCTTTCCCAAGATCGGTTCGATCGCTGTCGAGGGACTCGAACTAGAGCTGCGTCAGGCCCTTGAGCCTTGGAACGTGCTCGCGGAAGAGACTAATTCCGGGCGTACGGTTCGCAGCGTCGACTCATCGCTCGAGCGGATGCAGGTGAAGGTCTCTGGCTTCACGACCGAATCCCGCTACGTGGTTGCGTGCAATGGGCGCAGGGTGCCGCTCTATCCCACGGGCGAGCCGGGAGAGGCGGTAGCGGGCGTACGATATCGCGCCCGACAGCTATCGGAGGCGCTGCACCCCACTATCCCGGTGCACTCGCCCCTCGTCTTCGACATTATCGACCGCTGGAAAGAGCGTTCCATTGGCCGGTGTACCTACCATGCAGGATCCCCCGACGGTCACACTTACACAGCCCGGCCAGTCAACGCTACCGAGGCCAAAGACCGGCGTCTGAGACGTTTTCAAAAGGTTGACCTTCTGCATGGACTGATGGCGGTGCCGGAGGAAGAGTCCAATCCGAACTTCCCCATGACGCTGGACTTGCGATTTCCGGCCAGGGGACAAAAGACCAGCGCCAAGAAGCCGGAGCCTATCCCATGATTGTGGATCTATACCAAACTCCGCTGCGCTACGGATCTGCGTATGACGAATTGTCGGCCGATGGCGTAACTCCCCGACCGCACTGGGCACACCTGATGGAGTCGCTTCGGGCGATCGGTTCTGAGGAGTTGGGACGACGCTGGGGCCACGCCGAGCGCCGTATTCGCGAGAATGGGATTACGTACAACATCTACAGCGATCCGCTGGGGGCTAATCGGGCCTGGAAAATCGATATCGTTCCCCTACTGATTGCGGCGGACGAGTGGCGCTTCATCGAGGCTGGCATCATTCAGCGGGCCCAGTTGCTGAGTTTGCTGCTCGAGGATCTTTACGGTTCGCAGGAGCTTATCGCAGGAGGGCACTTTCCTGCTGCGCTTCTCTACGCCAACCCCGCATTCCTGCGCCCACTGGTTGGCGTGAAGGTTCCCGCGCACAGCTATCTGCATATGCTGGCCGTTGATCTGGCGCGTTCGCCAGACGGCAAGTGGTGGGTGCTGGCCGACCGCACGCAAGCACCCTCCGGTAGCGGCTATGCCCTGGAGAATCGAACCATTGTCTCCGATGTTCTCCCGGATTTCTTTCGTGCTTCGAACGTTTTGCGCCTTGCTCCTTTCTTCCGAGCACAGCGCGAAGCACTTAACCAGTTCGCCGAGTGCAGCAATCCGCGAATCGTACTATTGACTCCAGGGCCACTCAACGAGACCTACTTTGAACATTCGTATATCGCGCGATACCTGGGATTTACCCTGGTCGTGGGAGCGGACCTTACAGTCCGCGACCGCTGCGTGTTTCTGAAAACCGTTGCCGGACTGGAGCGAGTCGATGTCATCCTGCGCAGGGTAGACGATAGCTTTTGCGATCCTCTCGAATTGCGGAGCGAGTCGCTTCTGGGTGTGCCCGGCCTGGTCGATGCTATCGTTGCTGGAAACGTGAAGGTCGCAAATGCATTGGGAAGCGGGTTGATTGAGACGGCAGCAGTCATGCCCTTTCTGCCCGGCCTCTCGAAACACCTGCTGGGTGAGCAGCTCAAACTTCCATCCGTGGCGACATGGTGGTGCGGGCAAACGTACGCGCTCGACTGGGTGCTCAACCATCTTGATTCGGTGGTGGTGAAGCCGGCGTTTCCATCACGCGGCATGGAACCCATTTTCGGGGCCGAACTGCGGCAAGCGGAAAAGGGCAAGTTTGCCGACCAGTTGCGCGCCCGCCCTAACGAGTATGTGGCGCAAGAGCAGATCGATTTGTCCACAGCACCCGTGTGGGATAGCGGACGTCTGAATGCGCGCCGCGTCGTGCTGCGCACCTATGTACTCAATACCGGAAGCGGATGGATCGCGCTTCCGGGAGGATTGGTGCGCGTTGCCGAATCGGAAGGGTCGGTTGTTTCCATGCAGCGGGGAGGCCATAGCAAGGACGCCTGGGTTTTGTGGGACAGCCCCGTAGATACGTTTAGTATGCTGCGCCCGCGCAATGAGCCAGTGGAGTTGCGCCGGGTCTCGCTGGTGGTGCCAAGCAGCGTAGCCGACAATGTTTTCTGGTTGGGTCGATATGCCGAGCGGGCGGAAAATATAGCTCGCATCCTGCGCGCCATAGTTCCTCGTGTGCGACTCGCAGAGGAGGCAGATTTAGGGTGCCTGATTCGATTGCATAGTTGCCTGGAGTCGCGGCACAGTAAGTTACCGAAGAGTAAGAACAGGCGGCCAACTTCGCTCGAACTTGAGCAGGAAATGATCTCGCTGATCACCGATGTCAAGAGACCCGACAGCCTGCCATCCACTCTGCTGGAGATATCCCGGATCGGCGGTACGGTTCGCGAGCGCTTGTCCGCCGATATGACATTCCTGATCGGCCAACTGCGGGAATCAAGTCAGATTGCGCACGGCACACAGTTTCTCGACTATCCAGCTATGCTGACCGCTTGCTTGGAATTGCTTTCCGCATTTTCGGGGATGGAGCGCGAAAACATCAACCGCGGATTGGGTTGGTTGTTCATGACCACCGGCCGACGACTGGAGCGGGCAATCTATCTGACCAGGCAATTGCGCGAGATCACCATACCGCTCGCGGAGCACGACTGGTCGCTATTGGAGTGCTTGCTGGAGGTGGCGGACAGCTCCATGACCTACCGGGCGCGGTACTACACAACCCTGCAGCCGTTAGCTGTACTGGATGTGCTGATGGCGGATGGGACCAATCCCCGGTCTTTGGATTTTCAACTGAGCCACCTCGTGGATCTCTATCAAAAGCTTCCTCGGCACGTACCAGAGGATTTGCAGGCCATGCGGGTCGCGCTAGAGTTGTTACGCAGTTTTGATTTACGAGAATTAGAGTATCCTCTGCCGGGTTCCGCGACGGTGGGGACTGGTTTGGATGGACTCTCCCGCCTTGAGCGTTTCCTCAGAGAGCTGGAACGGTTGCTGCCTTCATGGTCGAATAACTTATCGAACAGGTATTTTAGCCACGCCCGCACCTTCCCGATCTCCATAGGCCAATGATTTATAAAATTGTTCACCGAACCACCTACAAATACAAATATCCGGTTTCGGTCGCAAATCACGTAGCGTGCCTCAAGCCGCGGTCATTGCTGCACCAAGAGTTGGCGCAGAGCGAGCTGCGCATCCAACCGCCCCCGGCAACTCGTACCGAGCGGGTGGACTATTTCGGAAACCTTCTCTGTTTTTTTTCTGTACAGGAGCCGCACAAGGAACTGGTAGTAGAGGCGCGCAGCGAAGTGGTCATGCAGGGGAACGCAACCCCATGGCCGAAAAATGCGATCCCCTGGGAAGAGGCAGCCAGATCGCTTCCCGGCGATCACAGCCCGGCCGGGCTTGAAGCTTACCAATTCGGATTTGAGTCGCCGCGCATTCGGATGCGGCCGGAATTTGCCTCTTATGCGCTCGAGTCGTTTACGCCGGAGAGACCGATGCCCGAGGCGCTTCTTGATCTGACAGCACGCATCCACAAGGACTTTCGCTTCGATGCAAAAGTGACCAACGTCCGGACGCCTACTGAAGAGGTCTTCCGCGAACGGCGGGGAGTTTGCCAGGATTTCGCACACTTGCAAATCGCCTGCCTCCGCTCGCTGAATCTCGCGGCGCGTTATGTCAGCGGATACCTTCGAACCTATCCGCCTCCTGGGCGACCGAGGCTGGTGGGCGCGGATGCATCCCACGCCTGGGTGTCTGCCTATTGTCCGGGAATCGGCTGGCTTGACATGGATCCCACTAACAACGTTGTCCCCTCCAATGGCCACGTAACGCTCGCCTGGGGCCGGGACTACAGCGACGTCAGTCCTCTACGCGGATTGATCCTCGGCGGCGGCGCTCATTCACTCAAAGTCGCCGTTGACATGGAGCCGCTCGATGTCTAGTTGCCGGCTCTGGAATCAGGAATGAGCTGCGCTAACAGTGGCCACAAATGAACGGAGCAGTGCGGAATGGAAACGGTGAACGCGGATCAGGGTTCGCGGCGTATGGATACACAGCCCCTTGCTGACACCAGGGTTCTGCTGGGAATTGCAGCTGTCGTTGCGCTCGTCCACATACTCACAAATAATCGTTACGGTTTTCACCGTGATGAGCTTCAGTTTCTAAGCGATGCCATGCACCTCGACTGGGGATTCGTGGCCTATCCGCCGTTGACGTCATTTCTGGAGCGAATTAGCCTTGGAATCTTCGGCGTTTCGCTCGTGGGACTGCGACTCTTTTCAGTAATAGCGCAAGCAGTGGCCGTCTTTGCGACCGGGTTGATGGCGAAGGAGCTTGGCGGTCGGAGGCTGGCCCAGGTTACCGCTGCTCTCGCGGTCGCGCTCTCGGCGCTACCTCTATTCGAGGGGACGGAGTTTCAATACTCTTCCTTCGATTATTTGTGGTGGGTGTTGATTGCGTACTTTGTGATTCGCCTACTCAAGACAGAGGACCCACGGTGGTGGCTGGCGATTGGCGCGACGGCGGGCATCGGCCTGATGACCAAATATACGATCCTCTTTCTCATAGCTGGGATGGCGGGTGGACTACTTCTGACGCGAACGCGCCGCTACTTCGGAAGCTGGTGGTTCTGGGGCGGAGCCGCGCTGGCACTGCTGATCTTTCTGCCCAACCTGGTGTGGCAGGCGCGTCATGGATTCATCTCGCTACACTTTCTGAGGCACATTCATGCGCGAGATGTAAGCCAGGGGCGAGCGAATGGATTTGTTCTCGACCAGTTGTGGCTTTGCACGAATATGTTTGCGGTGCCGGTTTGGCTCTTCGGCTTGTGGTGTTATCTACGGGATCAGCGATACCGCCTGCTGGCGTGGATGTACCTGATCCCGCTGGCTCTCTTCCTGTTTGCAAGGGGACGAGGCTATTACCTCGCAGCCGCCTACCCTATGCTGATGGCGATGGGTGCGGTCGCGGGCGAACGCTGGGTTGCATCCCTGACGCGGCTGTGGCGGCGAGTGATCGAAGCAACTTTCTTCACCGGACTAGCGGCGGGTGGACTATTTATCTGTGCATTGATTTTGCCGCTCGCCTCCGCCGGCCCGCTTAAGGATTTTGCGCTTAAAAATAACGGCGACCTGCGGGAGGAGATCGGATGGAACGAGCTGGTCCAGACGGTCGCCGGCATTCGGGATTCGTTGCCTCCAGAGCAGCGTGAGAGTGTGGGCGTGTTGGTGGGCAACTACGGCGAGCAGGGGGCCATCGAGATTCTTGGCCGGACCTACCATCTTCCCGCGCCTATCAGCATGACCAATTCGGCATGGCTGCGGGGGTATCCTGTGCCGCCCCCTTCGACACTGATCGTAATTGGCTTTTCACGCGAATATGCTGAGGGCGCCTTTACATCGTGCCGGTTGGCCGGACATAGCAGCAATCCTTACGGTATTAAAAACGAGGAGAGCCAGGCACATCCTGACATTTTTATTTGCGGCGGTCCGCGCAAGCCGTGGCCTGATTTCTGGAAGGAATACCAATCCTTTGGTTGAAGTGGTACTGGCAAGTTTAAGAGCCGTCATTCAGGTTGAGTACCCGGTGTGCCCGATGAATTAACAGCACAAAAAGCGACGAATTAGCGCTGTGATCTGCCGCTGGCCGCAATCTGTTTGGAGCACCCTCAAGCGATCGCTGTATTCTCAAGGATGCTGCGTGCATATTCGTCAACTGCAGTGAGACTGATCCCGAATTCTTTCTGCACTGGTGCCATGTCTATAGCATCTCCATACAAGCAGCCCAACATCAACGCGGCTTGCGGCAGATCTCACTTCATACCATGCCAGTAGCGCCAGCGACAAGAATCATCGGGGTTCTCCAGAGGACAAAGTTCTCCATCACTTTTGATGCGGGTAGAAGCTGCATGCCATCACCTCTGCTGGAATCAGCACAGTATTTTCCGCCAGCCGGAGGGGTCCTCCCTGGAGTTTGTCGATCGATCTTATTGGGGTTTTCTTGGCTAGGCTTCAACGCCACCGGTGGCTAACCTTCGTATGTCGAAACCAGCGAGGTTGTCCAGATTACGGCTGTCTGGTATTGGACTTTTCGCTTCGAGATGAAAGGGAACGACTCCGGCCCACACTGGAAGGTCGTAGTCCTCTTCGTCATCCACCGGAGGACCAGTTCGCACTTTCGCAGAAGCCTCCTCGATTGAAAGCATCAGCACGCTGGTCGCCTTCAGCTCCTGCTCGGTCGGCGGACGAACTTCTCTCCATCGACCGGGGACGACATGCTCGGTGAACAGTTGTAGTGCCGCCATTTTCTTCGCATCATCACTGACCGGGACCGCAGTGCCAAAGACCGTGACCGAACGGTAGTTGATCGAGTGATGGAATGCAGAGCGGGCCAGCACCAGGCCGTCCAGCAGCGTAACAGTGACGCACACGGGGACACCTTGACCAAGGGTGCGCATCATCCGGCTGGCCGCGGAACCGTGAAGGTACAGGTCCTCGCCGTATCGCGCGTAAAGAGTCGGGATGACATAGGCTTGCCCTTCCGTGCAAAAGCCGACATGGCACACATACCCCTCATCCAGAATAGAAAATACCTGAGCCTTGTCGTAGTGGCCCCGCCCCGGAAGTCGACGGACAGTGGTGCGCGCAGTGGCGATGAAGGTTTCAGTCATTGAGCGACAATATTTCCAAGCGGATCTGCTGTCAATAGCCACTTCGGAGAACAGGGGTAGTCCACTTTATATCCGCTTCGCACCGCATTCCTGGCCGTAATGGATATTGCCGCCTGGGCGAGTATGCGAGAGACTGGGCATATGACATGCCCGAGTGAGAGTCCTACAAAGATGCCAGAGGATGCGAAATCGATGACGAGCAGCCGTGAAAGCGAACTCTTTCTCGACGCCGCGCATCGAGGTGCTGCGTATCTTGAAGGTATTCGTGAACGATTGGTCGCGCCTACTCCCGAAGCGATCGCGGATCTTGTGCAACTAGGCGGAGAGATCCCCGCGGCACCGCAGGATGGGGGCGAAGTGCTGGCGCTGCTGGATCGCGTTGGATCCCCCGCAACCATAGCGAATGCCGGGGGTCGATACTTCGGATTTGTCTGCGGAGGAGCTGTGCCGGCAGCACGCGCGGCCAACGTTCTGGCGGCAGCATGGGACCAAAACGCGGGCTTGCGTGTGCTTTCGCCAGTAGCAGCGACGCTCGAAGACATTTCCCTTCGGTGGCTGCTGGACGTGCTCGGACTCCCACCTGAGAGCGGCGGTGCATTCGTAACAGGCGGAACTGCGGCGAACTTCACCTGCCTCGCGGCTGCTCGTCATTTGCTGCTGGAACAGCAGGGATGGCAGGTTGAAGAGGAGGGCCTGTTCGGCGCGCCACCTATCGCCGTGTACATTAGCGACCAGGCCCACGCCTCGGTACTGAAAGCGCTTGCGTTGTTGGGTATGGGCCGTAAGCGCGTGACCCGGCTGCCGACCGATGGGCAAGGGCGAATTCGCGCTGCGGGCCTGCCGACCTTGCCCAGGCGCTCGTTGCTTTGCATACAGGCAGGCGACGTGAACAGTGGCGCATTCGATCCAGCGCCGGAGCTTTGTGCCTGGGCCCAAGACGCAGGAGCCTGGGTACATGTGGATGGCGCCTTCGGTCTGTGGGCGGCTGTTGCTTCATTGCGGGCGCCACTCACCGCCGGCTGCGCCAACGCAGATTCGTGGGCTACGGACGCGCATAAGTGGCTAAATGTTCCTTATGATTGCGGTCTTGCCTTTGTCCGGCATGGCGAGTGCCTGCGCGCTTCCATGTCGGCCCGCGCCGCCTATCTGCAGTTGGGCGAAGAGCGGGAGCCGACAGAGTGGAGCCCAGAACTTTCTCGACGCGCCCGCGGCGTTGAGGTCTGGGCGGCATTACGTTCTCTCGGCAGGGCAGGACTGGCGGAGATGGTGGAGCGCAGCTGCCAGCAGGCCCAGCAGTTTGCGACGCAGCTCACGAGCGCAGGCTACTCCATCCTGAACGACGTTGTTCTCAACCAG
Organism: Acidobacteriaceae bacterium; assembly: GCA_025355385.1. Taxonomy (GTDB): domain Bacteria; phylum Acidobacteriota; class Terriglobia; order Terriglobales; family Acidobacteriaceae; genus JANXZS01. The sequence goes on from JANXZS010000217.1 coordinate 71,173, forward strand.
GTGCTGGTCTCGTTTGGTACCGACGACCTGACCCGAACCGTCGTCCGTCGACTGCAGGAAGATGGCACGTGCTGGTGCGGATTGACGATCTGGAAAGGGCAAGTGGCCATGCGCATCAGTGTCTCTTCGTGGGCGACAACGGAGGACGATGTCGAGAATAGTGCGTCCGCCATGATCCGGATCGCAAAGGCTTGTTCACAAGACGCTATTGCTGCGAGAAAGATTCCGGCTCTGAGTTTTCGCGGGTTCCAACCCGAAGATGCCGCCCATTTCGCAGCGTTGAACGAGGCCTGGATTGCTCACTACTTCACGATCGAAGCCGAAGATCGCCGCCTGCTTGGCGATCCGGAAGGGGAGATTCTGGCCAAAGGCGGACTCATATTGTTCGCGTTGCTGGATGAGGAAATAGTGGGTACAGCCGCGTTGATTCTCACCCAGCCGGGCGTATTCGAGTTGAGCAAGATGGCCGTTCGCGAAGATTGTCGAGGGAAAGGCGTGGGCCGGCAACTGCTCGCCCACACACTGGCCGAAGCCGCGACTATGAAGGCCACACGTATCTTCCTCCACACCAACAGCGTATTAACAAATGCCATTCATTTGTATGAGGCGGTGGGATTCCGGCACATTTCAACTGAGCAAGCATCGCAGAATGTATACGCGCGTGCGGATGTTGAAATGGAACTTATGCTGCCACGCGGGTGATGTCGCGCCGCAAGCGAGGCAGGCTTTCATCCAACACGCCGGATGGAGTCACGTGTTCGGGCAGTCTTCGCCGCTTGGGCTTGGCGAATCAGCAACTCTAGCTTGCCCAACGCAGGCCGCACCTGCCGCGGCCGCACCCCTCCAAAGCCGTTGTAGATCTACCTGTAAAACGGGAGCTTCGCTTCTTTGTCGAAGGCGACATAGGGGACAATGGAAGCACGGGATGCAGAAGAAAAGGTAGCCATGTGGTTTCCCTATCCAAGCATAATGGACTTGGCAGAGAGTACCACTGCATGACAGAAGTGGTTATGGGAAATACGGCGCATTGGGCACGCGTTACCGGTCCAGTGCACCGTATCCGCGAATGGAGTATCTTGCGATCTTCGTCGCTTGATGAGGCAGGAATACTACTCCAGCATTTACAAGTGCAGTACTAGGCCAGCTCATAACCGGCAAAAAAATAGCCGATTTCAAACGCGGCTGTTTCGGCAGCATCGGAGCCGTGGATCGCATTTTCTTCTATCGATCCGGCATACTGTTTGCGGATCGTGCCTTCCTCCGCATTCGCTGGATTCGTTGCACCCATCAGCTTTCGCAAGTCCGGGATCGCGTTGTCTTTTTCCAGAACCAAGGGAAAAATCGGCCCGGAAGACATGAACGTAGTTAGGGAACTGAAGAATGGCCGCGCGGCGTGGACATGATAGAAGCCCTCGGCTTGCTGTTTGGAGATAGAGAGCCTTTTTACCGCAATAATCTTGAATCCCGCCTTCTCAATCTCCGCGAGAATCGCGCCCGTATAACCTTTGCGGACGGCATCCGGCTTGATGATGCTGAAAGTACGTTCTGACAATCGGGTTCTCCTGTGAACAAAGTTGCAATCGTTCCAGTGTACCTTCTCGACATCTTTTCCGGCTCTTGGCACACAATTCGCACGGTGTTAGTTCTGTTAAAGTCTTTGCCTATGAGGTTTGTAGAAAAACATGTCACAGAACGGTACTGCCAGGGCTAGAAACACCACAGCGCGCGTCGCCAGCATTATGGCGGGCCTGCTGCTTTCGCTAGTGCCAAGCGCACTGCTTAGCCAAGCTCCCGCTGATGCACATGCGTTGAACACGCTTAAAGTATTCGACCCTTCCCTGGTCGACAAGACCGTCGATCCCTGCCAGAACTTCTATCGCTACTCCTGTAACGGCTGGCTGAAGAACAATCCCCTGCCCAAAGACCAGACCAGCTATGGCCGCTTTACCGAGCTGTCCGACATCAATCGTCAGAAGCTGCGGCTTATTCTGGATGGGACTTCCACCATCTCGGCCACGCGCACCGCGAACGAGCAGAAGATCGGCGATGAGTACGCCACCTGCGTTGACTTCGCCGCGATCAACGCCAGGGGAACCGCGCCTTTCCAGCCGCTTCTTGACCGCATCGCGGCCCTCAAAGATAAGCGCGACCTCCCCGCCCTCTTCGCGAGCCTGCATCGTCAGGGTGTGAACGCATTGTTTGCATCCGGCTCCAATCAGGATTTCGCCGAATCGACGCGCGTCATTGCCTTCTTTTCTGCCGGTGGATTAGGTCTGCCTGAGCGCGATTACTATATCCGCAGCGACGCCAAGAGCGTGGAGCAGCGCAACCAATACGTGCAGCATGTAACCAAGATGTTCAAACTGCTCGGCGAGCCG
>JANXZS010000227.1 GCA_025355385.1 Acidobacteriaceae bacterium
AACAGCGCGAGTTGGAGGATCTACCGCTGAACGGGCGTAACTTCTCGCAACTTGGCCTATTGCAGCCTGGAGTCGTTCCCTTGACGCCGGGTGTAGCCGAAGCGGGCGGATCGCAGCGCAACGGACAGGCATATGCGGTCAATGGCCAGCGACCTGAATCGAACAACTTTCTTATTGACGGCGCGAACAACTTTAACGGCATTGATGGCGGCTTCGTCCTGAAGCCTCCGGTGGACGCGATCAGCGAGTTCCGCATTATCACGCACAGCGCGAATGCCGAGTTCGGCGGCGCGCTGGGCTCGACGACAAACATCGTCACGCGGTCGGGCACGAACGGGGTCCATGGGATGTTGTGGGAGTTCCTGCGCAATGACGTATTTGACGCCAATAATTACTTCGCGCAGACAAAGGAGCCGCTGAAGCAAAACCAGTTTGGCGCCACGATCGGCGGACCGATTAAAAAGAGTAAGACGTTTATTTTTGGCTTCTACGAAGGCTTCCGCAATCGGCAGGGCGAGACAGCGCTGACCACAGTGCCATCGCTGAAGCAGCGCACCGGCGACTTCTCCGAGCTCTGTCCGGAGGACTTCACGGCCAGCTTCTGTAAAAACCCAGCGCACCAGCTTTTCAATGTCCTGGCTAATGCGCCATACCCCAATAACCAGGTGCCGCAAGCCCAATTCAACGCGATCTCTAAAAATCTGCTGGGTTTCTTCCCACTTCCGAACGCCGGCACCAATCTGTTCTCCACAACCCAGACCTTGAACAATAACTTCGATCAGTTCGGCATCAAGATCGACCACTACCTCAGTTCGCGCGACATGCTGACCTTCCGTTATATGTTCAACCAGCTCTCCCAGCTCGATCCGCTATCGCCGGGCGGCGCCAGCGTGCCGGGCTTCCCGGTGGGCGAAGACCAGCGCGCGCAGAACTTTGTCGCGGAAGAGACGCACTCTTTTTCGCCGGCCCTCATCGCTGTGGTTCGATTCTCATTTCTGCGCAACAAGTTCCTCTTCGGCGAGCACCAGAACCATCAGCCACCCTCAAGTTTTGGATTCCAATATAAGCCGAGTCTCGACATTGCCACAGGACCGCCATTTATTCAGGTCAACGGCTACTCCACGGTTGGTGATCCGATCACCGGCCCACGCAAAACCTACGAGAACGTCTTCGATTACTCCGGATCGCTGAGCTGGGTGCGCGGCAGACACACGCTGAAATTCGGCGGCGGATATCAGCATCAGCAGATCAACGTGCTGCAGGGGATTGCTACCAACGGCTTTTTCGTGTTCGCGCCCTTCCCGGTAACCGACGCGTTTGCCAGCTTCCTGACCGGGCAGCCGGTCGTCTTCCTCCAGGGAATCGGCGATTTCTCGCGTGGCATTCGCGGCAGCAATGCAAATTTGTACGCGCAGGATACGTACAGGGTTTCATCCCGTTTCACGATCAATGCGGGCCTGCGTTACGAATTGCCCGAACCCAATATTGAAATTCATCAGCGGCAAACATTGTTTGAGCCGGGGAAGAAGTCTCAGGTCATGCCGAACGCGCCGGCAGGACTGCTATATCCGGGTGATCCCGGTGTGCCTGCAGGCCTCATCCCAACCGATATGAAGGCATTTGCGCCGCGCGTCGGCATTGCATGGGACCCGCACGGCCATGGCAATCTGCTGTTGACTTCGACGTACAGTATCTTCTATGAGCCCTATTACACCGGACAGGGTGGCCCGTTGCAGGCGCCGATCAGCGCGCCTCCATACCTGGGAACGCCGCAGGTGAGTCTGCCGAACTTCGCGGATCCGTTCAATGGCAAACCTCCGGCCCCAGGGACGTTCTCCACGCCACTCACAAACCTGACCTTGTCGCCGAAACTGACACTCCCTTACACGCAGGATTGGGACTTGAACCTGCAGCGCTCCTTCGGAGCCGATTGGCTGTTGGAGATCGGGTACGTTGGCACCAAGGGCACGCGCCTGCCGCGCTTTATCGAAGCCAACCCAGCTGTGTTCGTTCCCGGAACCGTGAGCGGCCAGCCGATCTCGAATTCCAGCAATGCCGATCAACGGCGTCTCTACTCAGGCTGCACGCTCGCCGATTCGCCAGGCAAATGCCAGTTTTCATCGACCGGCGAGATCGCGGGCATTGCCAACTCATCGTATAACGCGATGGAGGCGTCGATGCGCAAGCGGTTCAGCCATGGGCTGTCATTCCTCGTGTCGTACACATGGTCGAAGGCCATCGACGACGTTTCGTCGTTCAATATAACCGGATCGGCGGCGAAGCCAGTCGCAGGCGAAAACGATCTCGCCCAGAATCCATTCAATCTCGGGGCCGAGCGGGGGCTCTCGCTGTTCGATGCGCGCAACCGATTTGTTGCGAGCTATGATTGGGTGCTTCCGTTCTGGAACAATGCGCAGAACTGGTACCAGTGGGGGTTAGGCGGATGGCAGTTGAACGGCATCGCCACGGTGATGAGCGGCACGCCCTTCACCGTCTTCGACTCAAACGACGTTGCGGCGCAAGGCAGCGCACCGGAGATTACCGGATTCTCCTCGCAGCGGCTCAATCTCGTCAGCAACTCCAATAGCGGAATGCGCAAGGTCAACTCATGGCTCAATACCAGCGCTTTTCAGCGGCTTGATCCGGTAGCCAATGCAGGGCAGTTCGGCACGGAAGGCCGCAACGTGAATATTGGTCCGGCTTATGCTGACTGGGACTTCGCAGCACTTAAAAATATCAAGATTACAGAATCGAAGCAGTTGCAGTTCCGTGCGGAGCTGTTTGACATCCTGAACCGCACAAACTTCCGGCTGCCCGACAGTGACATCAGTTCGCCTACATTCAACAATATCCTTGCGTCGCAGGCTCCGCGCCAGGTGCAGTTTGCATTGAAGTTCAAGTATTAATTTTGCATTGAGGTCTACGTACTAACTGATATGAGTTCAGAATTCTCATCCGGCGTGGCACAGGCAGAGGCGCTCGAACGGCGTCGAATGGCGCCGTCTTCCACGAATCTGCCCCTGGTGGATGAACACACAGCGAATGAGGAGGTCCGTGCATTGCTCGCGCGATATCGTGAGCGTTTTGTGCGGACCGACCTTCCCGGTATCATGCTGTGTTTTGCCACAAACGCGGCATTGCTGAAAGGCATGTTGGAGATCGCGGAGAATCTTCTGTTCGGCGCAAGCCTTTTGAGCCGTCGCCACAAGGAGATGATTGCCACCTACGTCTCGCGACAAAACGCATGCCCCTACTGTGCCGACAGTCACGGCGCTTTGCTTGGAGCGCAAGGCGGCTCACCTGAAATGATTTGCGCTTTGCAGCAGGATCATCTCAACGCCCCACTGTTCACAGGCGCGGAGTTGGCACTGCTGAAGTTCGCTGGAAAGGTAAACGCAAATTCATCAGCCATTATTCGCGACGACGTGGAAGCAGCCATTAGCGCGGGCTGGACGGAGCCGCAAATAGCCGAAACGGTGCATATCGCAGCCCTCTTCGCCGCCTTCAACCGCGTCGCCAACGGCTTTGGCCTGCCTTCTCCTTATCCTGACGGCTTGTGAGACCAGTTATGACGCAACCCTCCAATCCCCGGCGGCCAAAACGCGGCACATGGACCGCACAGCCAGAGACCCTCGCGCTGTTACGCGTCTCCGGCAACTCCATCAGTGGAGTCGGCGAAACCACTTCGCGCCAGCCCTCTCCATTTTTCTGGCACCCGCCGGATCAGCATCCCTGGGGAGATCTGCAACTGCTGGCGCGCACGAACTCACGCAAATGTCCCGGATCGACAGAGGCATTTCTTGGAGCCTACACCTATCCGGAACCGGTCCCTGTCGCCGCAACACGCAACGAATCTTCGCCTCAGGAGCTCGCTGAAATGGCCAGGAGTTTTGCGTTCTCCCATGAGGCAGACGATCTCGGGATAGCCGCAATGGATCCGCTCTATGTATTTGAGGGCTACGCGATCGATCAACCATGGGTGATTGTCCTCGCTCTTGCTCATAACTACGAGCGCCTCCGCGAGGTTCCTTCCGACGAGACCAACGGCGTCGGTGTCTGCGATGTAGGCGATCAATATGCCAGGGGTACGCGGTCTTCTTATGCTCTTGCCAACTGGATCCATTCGCAGGGCTATCACGCTGATCCGTACCCTGGTCCGATGGCCGGTGCGCTGCTTCTTATTCCTCCGGCAATTGCCGCGGGCCTTGGCGAACTCGGCAAGCACGGATCGTTGATCAGTCCGCGGTTTGGCGCCGGGGTCCGGCTCGCCGGTGTAACCACCGACATGCCCCTCGTCGCCACCCGACCTATACACTTCGGCGCAGACGAGTTCTGCGCAACCTGCCAAGCCTGTACACAGGCGTGTCCGCCCGGCGCAATCGCGCCGAACAAACAAATGGTGCGCGGCGTCCATCGATGGCACGTCGACTTCGACAAATGCATTCCTTATTTCGCTGAAGCCGCATCCTGCGGCATCTGCATCGCCGAGTGCCCTTGGACAAGGCCTTCGGTGCGGCCAAAACTGCTCGTCACGATGGCGCAACGAATCGGTAAAGAATGAAGACGAATACCAATCTCCTGGACCAGGAGACGTCCATTCGGTATCCCGGCTGGAATGTGCTCGCTGCAGCGTTTACCGGCGTGATGGTGAGCTTTGCTCCGATCGTTCCTTATACCTTCAGCCTGTTCCTCGATCCGCTGCATCAGGCCTTTGGCTGGAAGCGGGAGGCGATGGGCGGCGCATTTGCACTGGCCGCCATTACGGTCGCATTCGTTTCGCCTCTGATCGGGATTCTGCTCGACCGTTTTCCGCCGCGGCGCATTATCCTCCCCGGGATTCTGGTCTTCGCCCTTGGCCTTGCCGCACTCAGCCGGCTGACGCCGCACATCGTCCAGTTCTATGCCACGTTTTTTGTAATCGGGCTGATGGCCAATGCTACCGCGCAATTTGCATATACACGCACGATTCTTACCTGGTTTACGACCCACAGAGGAATAGCGCTCGCATTGTTGCTCACCGGAAGCGGCGTTGGCTCTATCCTTATCCCACCCCTCACCGAGTGGATGATCCAACATCACGGATGGCGCAGCGGCTATCTCCTTTTGGGCGGCATCGCGACCCTTGGCTTCCCTCTCACCGCTTTGCTGGTACGCAACCGGCCGGAGGCTGCGATCGTTCGGGCTGAACACCATGCCGACACTGGGATGACAGTCGCAGCCGCGCTGCGGAAGACGGCGTTCTGGATTCTCGCCTTCATCACCATACTCTCCGCGTTCAGCGAAAACGGTCTGGTGACCAACCTTGCCCCCATCCTCACCCAACATGGCCTGCTTGCCACCACTGCAGCTCTCGCATTGTCGGTCCGTGGAGCAGCAGGAATCATTGGCCGCCTGGGCGTTGGCTTCGCAATCGATCGCGTCTCTCCGGAACGCATTCAGTCACTTGTGCTCGCCCTGACCGCTGTGGGCATACTGATTCTCGCTTTTGCCGGCAGCCCACGGGCGGCTCTGCTGGGAGCGGCCATCCTTGGCGTGGGGCTAGGCAGCGAAGCCGACGTTGGCCCTTACCTGCTCGCGCGCTACTTCGGCCGCAGGCATTTCTCAGTGTTATATGGACTTACCTGGACCGCTTATGCCATCGGCGGCGCCACTGGTCCCCTCTGGATAGGGCACATGTATGATCGTGCCGGCGCTTATCTGCCGCGCTTCATAGTCTATCTTGCGGTGGCGGCATTGGGAGCAGTGATCCTCAGCTTCTTTCTGAAATGCGATCAAGAGAGCATAAAGTCTGAGCAGGAAATAACAGCAAACGCGGGGGTCCCGCTCGAAGGCTAGCAACTGAAGCGGATCTGTCTAATTCTCGGGTTGCGATCCCGAAAAGGCCTCTAGATGTGAAGTTTCAATAGGTTGTCCATTCGATCTGACTGCGAGAAGCTGGTTCTGCGACGAATCAGGCTTACCGGAGGGACCGAAAGGACTATCACCAGAATGCCCGACTTACGATCCATAGAGCATTTCTCTCTAGGGTTACGTTGAAGCTGGCCGCGGCGGCTTCAACGTAAGCGCTAAGACGGCGGCCAAGTGGGTGCACCGTTATCGCCAAGCCGGAGCCGTTGGTCTGTGCGATCGATCCTCACGTCCGCACCGATCTCCACGCAGGACGTCTTCTTCATTATTGGAAAAGGTTCTGGCTCTTCGCCGGCTGCGCTACAACGGCTGGCGCATCGCCCAGGCACTCGCTCTGAGCCGGGCCACGGTAAGCCGCATCCTGCGCCGCGCCGGCATGAACCGGCTGCGTTCGCTCGACCCGCCTTCGCCCGTCGTGCGCTGCGAACACAAGCGGCCCGGCGACCTCATCCACTTCGACATCAAGCGTCTGGCCCGGATCGTCAAACCCAGCCATCGCGTCCACGGCGATCGCACCCGCGAGACCCGCGGCGCAGGTTACGAGTTCCTGGACATCGCCATCGACGACCACAGCCGCATCAGCTTCGCCGCCATCCTGCCCGATCAGACCAGCGCCTCGGCGCAACGGTTCTTCCACATGACCCGCGCCTACTTTTCACGCTTCGGCTTCTCCCTTCGTCGCGCCCTCACCGACAACGAACCCTGTTACCGCGACCACCGCTTCCAGAAACTGCTTCGTTCCGAGAACCTTCGCCACCGCTTCACCCGCCCCTACACCCCGCGCCCCAACGGAAAGGCTGAACGCTTCATCCAAACCGCCCTGCGCGAGTGGGCCTACGCCCGCACTTACCAAAACTCCCTGGAAAGAGAAACGCAACTCCAGCCCTGGCTCCACGACTACAGTTTCCACAGGCAGCATGCTAGCCTCAACCACAACACACTAGCCTCTCGCGCAGGGCTGAATCGGAACAACCTCTTGAGCCTCCACATCTAGGGCTCCTATCAGTACTGCGGAGATTTCTTATTTGGGATCCTCGGCGCCCTTTCCCTTTTTTGACATCAATTCGTTCAGAAACTCGCACCCCTACTCGCCCTTGGCGGCGCTCTCGCTCTTGCGGGCTGTACGACCGGCTACTCCGGCAATGTAGGCAACGGCTCCGGCGGCACCACCGCCTCCATTCCCCAGGTGCAGCACGTGGTCGTCATCAGCCTTGAAGACGCCAACTACGGCGACGTCGTCGGCCCTCATAACATGCCCTATCTCGCCAACCTCATCTCGCGGGGATCGCTGGTCAGCAAGTACTACGCCAACTCGCACCCGTCACTGCCCAACTACTTCGTCATGACCACCGGCCTCGCCATCGCCAATGACGATGACTACTCCCGTACCGTGACTACCGACAATGTCGTTCGCGAGATTGCTGCAGTCGGCAAAACCTGGAAGGTCTACGCAGAGTCGCTCCCCTCGCCCGGGTATATTGGCGGCGATCAGGGTCCTTACGTGCGACACCACAATCCCTTCACCTACTTCAGTGATGTCCAGCAGAGCACGACCCAGGCCGCCAATGTCGTTCCCTTTAAGCAGTTCGCCTCGGACATCACTACCGGCGCTTCGTTCAAGCTGCCGAACTACGCCTTCGTAGTGCCCAACCTCGTCGATGACGCGCATAGCTGCATCACCGGCGGCACCACGGACTGTACCCTTAGCAGCCGGCTCAAGACTGCGGACGGCTGGCTGCAAACCAACATCGGCCCCCTGCTCAACACCACTGAGTTCCAGACCAGCGGCCTGCTGATCGTTCTCTTCGATGAGTCGGCCGACGACATCACCAACGGCGGTGGTCATGTCCTAGCCATGATGACCGGCACGCATGTCCGCGCCGGCTACAACACCAGCACCACCAGCTACGATCACCGCAGCCTGCTGTCGCTCACACGACCGTGATAATTCAGTGCGGCGCTGTTTGGAGCAAAGTTGCTGAGTGTCCGCGACTCACAAAGCCGACTTCGGCTCAATCAAGACTTTCTGACCTCAAAGTGCACGGTGGAGACCCGTTGACCTGACTTCGGCGTCGCAAGCGCACGCGCACGCGAGGGCTTCCGTACCATTCGGGCACCATAAAACCCGCGCACGCGAATGGCCGCAGGAAATCGCCGAGTGGATGGGGTGCAATTCCTGCCGTGGTAGCGATACTCGAAAGCCCGGGCATTCTCAGCGGGGCCATCATCGTTGAAGCACATCTCAAGTTCCCGCCGAAAACTAACACTGCTTCCTGAAAGAAATGCAAATGGCAGACAAAATGCTTCCAAGGTAAATAAGGCCGCTGTGCGCCTTCGCTGCCAGATTGAGCTTTAGTTCTGGGTAAGGAGATCCTTGAATTCGACTTCGCAGCCAATGTCTACCAAGCAATGTGCCATCTTTTCTTTCGGAAAGATCCCAGTCCAGGATTCTATGAACAGTATGCCAGGTGCAAGAATCGACTCGTGCTTCAATGCAGTGGAAGCTACAAGACCATGGCCAACGTCGCCGACTGTATCCAGTGGGTACTTAAGTTTGCAAATATTCGGATGCTAATCCCTGCACGAAAACGGGAGCGACCTATCGAGACGCTCCCTTCGGAGCGGAAGACGAGTTCTGTGTCCGGCGTACCAGCATCCTAACGCCTTTGAGACATGGGATACTAACTTTCCTGCCCGAGCTCGCAGCGACCCACATCTCAACATCGAGATGTGGGGCACCCGCTATTATGGAGAGTAAGCCCTGGACCACCCTCCGGTAGTTGCGCGAAAGTTTTCTGACTATTTTAGGAACTTTGTTAAGCGTTCTTTGGTGAGTGGTCTGCCTCTGGATGCTTCGGCCCCTTGAAGCCGTTCACAATCCAGCGCACCAGCGCAATAAGGCCATACACTGCCAGCCAGCCTAGAGGAATCGGCACAAGTCCGAGGAACGCAGCGTCATACCGGCTTTTGAAAATGGCCCTTGGCAATTCCCTATCGCGCGTTTCATCACACGCTTTCCTCGCTCTAACCAACTCGTGTGTGGGTGCTTTAGCCGCGTTATCGGGATTCGACGCCAATGCTGATGTTTTCGGAGCATTGCCAACGAAGTGATCGAAGTCTATCCGTCCGACTTGCTCGGGCTGCTTTATTTCCGGCTCGAAGTCCTTGGCCCGCGCCGGTACCTTTCCAGTCCTCGCGGCTTGCGCGAGGACTTTCGCGTACTCGTCCGGGTTCTGCGTGGCATCATGGGACACGGACTGGCGAAGGTTCGCAGCAGCATCCTTGAAACATCTTTCAATGGATATCGCACCAATCGATATCGAATGAACCCCTCGGAGTCCATCAATGGCAGAAGTGAACGTCAACGAACGTAAGCGTCCTGGTCGGGCCACGATATCGCCGGATGAAAAAATCCTCGTGGGGCGCATCGAAGCCGCCGGAATGCTCTCTATCAGTTGCCGCGCTCTGGACTACCTCGTGGCTAACAAGCAACTCCTCATACGTCGAATCGGGACGCGAGTCCTTATCCCGGTCTCCGAATTGCGGCGGTTCTCTCGCTCGGATCATCCGGAACATCTTGTAGGATGACTGGATCCAAGGCAGGAAGGTAGCGAATCCAAACAGCATCTCGGCATCACAGAGCTGCTGGAGTTTTCCTTCATCAGGGTGAATATGCGAGGCTCATTGGCGCAGCTGAAGAGATTTGCTGCTGGGATCTAGCCCTTGAACAAGCTGCCTCGACGCCTGGCGAACACCTCTCGCTGCCGTGGAATCGACGGATCATCCTTGTGCCAGTTGCACCATTGGGCAAAGCGCTTGTTGAGTTCGCCCATGTCTCCGAGGTGTTCTAAGCAAATAACAAGGCGCTTAATGAGCGAAGCGTTGATTTCAGATTCCTCAGGCTTCGCCGGATGCGGCGCCCGCAACACCTTTTCGATCTCTTCGACGATCTCCCGCCAAAGTCGTTCGGCCTCCTCGGATTGGAGACGGGTAAGATGATCCTCCGCCACTCGATACTTAGCCTTTAGCCGAAGATGTATTAGTTTGAGAGATGTTGGGATTTGAGAGATTCCCAACGTCGCGGCGCGAACCGCATTATTGTATTCGCGAGCTCCTATCTCCATCTTTATCCAATGTGAGTAGGTATCTTCACTGCGCGACTTTAGCTTGGCGGCTTGCTCGAATTGAATACGGGCGTCAGTAACACGGTTGACCCCCCTATAGAGATATCCCAAGAACCCATACAGATCGGCAGCATTAGGATATTTCTCTATTGCTCTCACGAGAAGATCTTCGCCTTTGGACAAATTACCTCCGCTAGTGAACAGAATTGCCTGCCGTATCAACTGGCTAATGATGTCACGACCCACGACTGGAAGAGTGCCCGCCAATGCCTTGCTCTTGACCCTTATACGAAGAAAGAGGTCACTGGAGCTTTCGACATTCATGATCAAACGCTTCGTATTTTGATTTATGTGATACCGCTGCTCGCCCTCTACAATGCTAGCGTTCGGTAAAAGAAAGAGCGTTTGCAATTGTGTCAGTGCAGAGAGCAGGCGATCTTCTGAGAACGCCAAGACACTCTGCAGTTCGGCAAACGATGCGGGTTGGTCACTCACGACTGCTGCAATCAGAACGCTCTTCGCGTCCATTGATAAGTCATCCCATTCACATTTTAAGGCGTATTTCCTTGCCTCATCCCCCCGTTTGTCCGCCCACGCTTGCGCCGCTTTCTTCGGTTCTACAACACGACTAAGGCGCATCAAGTCGTCTATATAAAGAGGTGATCCGTCACATGCTTCCCTAATCGTGCGGATGACTTCAGAAGTGAATGGCTTTGGATCGAGTTGATACGTGCTGATGCGAGAGTGAATGAAGATTTCAGCTTCCGGTACTGTAAAACCGGAGATCTTGATACTTGAGATGCCAGGGATGTCCCGGCGTGATGTTAGCAAGACCTTCGAAGCTGTGTTGGGGATGTCAAATGTGAACAGCGACACGACTGCTGCATCATCCAGAACAGTATCAATATCGTCTGCAATGATCAACGTGGGGAATTCATCCAAACACTCAAGCAGAAGTTGCCGCTTATCTTCTAAAGAAAGCGAAGTCTCTACAGGGCCATACTGGCCTAGTAGGGGGTAGTGTCAAATATTTTGTGTAAACGCCTTTAGTTGAAGTTTCTTGTTTCATCACACGCGTTATCGAGGGAAGCGTTCTTCCCACAGTATTGCGAAGCGGTTGAGTGCCTCTTTCCACCCTTGGATGGTGTCCCACTTTCTGCTCAGGTTTCTGAGCGCCAGATACATCACTTTCAAGGCCGCATCTTCCGAGGGAAAGGCGCCGCGTGTCTTGATGGCTTTGC
>JANXZS010000237.1 GCA_025355385.1 Acidobacteriaceae bacterium
GTTTGCAACACCCACTTCAACCTGTCGCAGCAGATTCACGATCTGCTCCGCCGTATGCTTCTTCCCTCGTGCCATAGCCAGTTCCTCTCATTCCAGTTTGTCTCATCTCAACTGGTACAAAAGTGGCCGGGCATTCCAACAGTGGCTGGCTCGCAAGCTACAGGCGATGGGCCACACGGTGAAGATTATTCCAGCGCAGTTCGTGAAGCGCCACTTCAAGTCCAACAAGAACGATATGGTGGACGCCGCTGCCATTGCAGAGGCTGTAACTCGACCGACGATGCGCTTTGTTCAAATTCGGCAGCCAGAGCAGAGCGCACGCCAAGCCCTGCATCGCGTCCGCGACCGGTACCTGTGCCAGCGCACAGGTCCTATCAACCAGATCCGCGGCTTTCTGCTGGAGTTTGGTCTTGCTATCCGACTAGGTGCTGGCGTCTTTAAGATCGACCTCCCACATGTACTCGGCGACGAAGAGAACGAACTCCCTCCTTCGATGCGTACCCTTCTAACCGATCTGTGGAACGACTTCAAGGCCCTTGAAAGCAGGATCGAAGAGATCACGCCGCAGATTCAACGGAGCGTTCAGTATAGCGACACAGCTCGACGACTCATGACCGTACCCGGCATCGGCCCTCTCACGGCCAGCGCTCTCGAAGCCTCAGCCGGGAACGGTCGGCAGTTCACGACTGCACGCTATTTTGCTGCATGGCTCGGACTCGTGCCTCGAGAGTATTCCACCGGAGGCAAGACCACCTTGCTCGGGATCAGTAAGCGAGGCAACACCTACTTGCGAAGACTGCTCATCCATGGAGCTCGATCATGCGTACAGACCTGCGACAGGCAGCGTCATCCGCTGGGAGCATGGATCACCAGACTTGAACAACGCACGCATCGAAATAAGGTCATCGTCGCACTGGCCAACAAGATCGCTCGCGTCGCATGGAAGATTCTGGTCAAGCCCGAGGAGATCTATCGTTGGGCTGAGGTCTGACAAAGAGCTCTTTCTGAGTTTGCTGTGCAGAGAACTGATGACACAACGGTCGATCGGCATGGTGTAAACCCGGCCTGGGAAACTGGTCTTCTTCAAGACCGCACCAAGTTATTGGGAACAGCATGCGCGGATCTCATCATGGCCTGGCCGCCAAAAGCGGCCGACTCGCGAGAGGCCGGATACATTTACGCAAACCGTCCTGTGTCAAAGGCATTTCTGCGCTTGCAAAAGCGGAGCGGACCATACATTTCCCGAGTCGATGTCACTCAACACCAGCTTCTCCAGGCTCAGCTCACTCACCAGCCGCTTCAGCCCGGGGTTCCCACAAACAGGTCTTCGTTCGTGGGGTGGAGCTTCGCGTTCTCCTGCTCCAGTTCTTTCAGCCGGCGAGCCTGGTCCACCTTCAACCCGCCAAACTCCTTGCGCCATCGGTAGTACGTCTGCTCCACGATCTCTGCTTCCTTGCAAAGTCGGCCCCTGCTGATATGCTGCACACCTTTGGGGATTCGCTTACCGGGGGCTTGTGGAATGGAACATGGCCTTTTCGGTTGCTCTCGGATTTCAGTTGGCCGTGGTGGACGTGGAGCAATTTCGCAAGCGGGGGATTCAGGAAAAATGATGAGACCCCGAGGATCTACAACGTCGTTGTCGACGACACATACGTCACTACATGGCTGCTTGGCCAGAACGACGGATCATCCACTAGCCCAATGTTCGACCAGTTTCAGCATGCGGTCTTGGCGCAAAACGCGTGGCTCGCGATTCCGGAGGGGCAGGCCAAGTTTCGCGCACAAAGCAGTGCCATAAGTCAGAGTGGTGATTGGGCAACGAGCAACATCTATCCCACCACAGGACTAGTCAACCGGAAGATCGAGCTGACCAAAACCAAGAACGGTGACGATCGCTCAGTGGAACTCAACGATGATGCTCTTGCCGCGCTTCGGGCTCAGTACGAAGCGGTTCCTCACAAGCCCAAGGATCGTGTCTTCCCACTCCCCGGACTTAAAGGCGAGGCCGACTGCCGTTGGTAGTTCAATCCTGCCGTCAAGGAAGCTGGGATTGAGGATTTCTCTTGGCACAACCTTCGCCACACGACCGCCTCTTGGGCAGCGATGTCCGGGGCCACGATGAAGGAAGTTCAGCAGATCCTTGAACACCGAACAATCTCGCAATCTGCTCGTTACATGCACCTTTCACCGGAGCACAAAGCGAAGGCATCGTCGCACATCAAGCCTCCAGAATAGTGCAGCTAGCGTGAAATCCAACAGCCACCCCTACAGCCATCAGGGTAAAAATCTCATGCACATAATCTTGCACATCGGTCTGTGTGTCAAATTTTATTAAATTTATTGGTGACCCCGGGCTGATTCGAACAGCCGACCTGCGGTTTAGGAAACCGACGCTCTATCCATCTGAGCTACGGGGCCATTTACCTATTCGACTAGAGTAGTTTATCGCATTGCATACTACCCGAGCGTTCTGCCGCTATCCATCCCAATGGAGCCTGCCCGGGGCCGATGTGCTGAGGGTGGCGAACCTGATGCATTCGGTTTTCATCAACGGCAGAGCAAGGGCCCGACACGTCGTTCATCGGAGTCAGTAAAGGGGCGCGGGCGTGGTGTCGTAGTCTTTGCCGAACTTATTCTTATGCCTGGCGTTCAGGTCCGTCTGTTGTGGGATATCGATGGTCCCAAGATTTGTGTTGTTCGCTGCGATCCGCACCACGCGTGTGAGAGCATCGAGTAGTTCGAGCTCAGCTCCCTCGGACCACACATGCAGGCGATACTGGCCCGCTGGCACATCGCTGATGACTGCAGTATTATGGGATCCGGCAATGGAAAAAAATGGGGTTGAAAGCGTTAGCACCACCGCGCTCATCTCAGGATGAATGTTGCAGAAAATATAAGAAATACCTTCCCGGCTGAATCGTACGCCGCGCGTGCTGCCCGTTTCGTATAGTCCCAGATCGAACCGTCTCCCGTTAAACATTGAAAAAACGTTGTGAAAAAAGGGATCCTGATTAGGGAACACCACCATGCTGCCAACTGGAACAATCAAAAGGTGTGGTGAGAATTGCTTATTCTTTTGCACAAGGGTGTAAATCTCCTGCGCCCGGGGCGGCCTCTGATCTCTGGCGCTTTCGTCAATTGGGGTCAGCCACACAACGGAGCGGCGTGGGCTGTTGTGCACGTCATCCGACGCATGAGTGGTTGTTTCTGGCGTGAGCGGAAGTAGCCGGATCTGGGCGGTAACATCGAAATGTTGTGCGGAGACGTAAGTACCGGTCAGCAGCAGAAACAATGCGACGGCATAGTGCTTTGCTGTGTGGCACTTCTTCATGCTGTTAGAACTCATAGGCGGTGCTGAGTACGTAGGATTGGGTGGTGTTGGAACTGCCGTAGATGGGCCAGCTTCTCATTTCTCGATACTCCAAGGAGAACAGAAGATAGTTACTAGGTTTATAGATAAAGTTTCCAAATACGGTTTGGTTGCGGGCTAGCGTAGCATACGAATTGTTATAGTCCAGTTGCGCCTGCTTTAGTTGGCTGGCATAGCCATTGTCCTGGCCGGCGGCCACATTCCATTCCAATTTATCCGTCATACGGAACTTCAGTTGACCCCACCCGCCGAGTGCATTGAGCCCTTGAAAGTGGGAATACTGTTCGGCATCGGGCTTGAATAAGACGGTGTCTTTATAGACGCCTCCACCTAGCCCCGCGAGAGCAAGACCGCGATAGAACTCTCCGGAAAGCTCCATGCGCGCCGGGAGGGGCAGCAGCCAATCCGCTGTAACCGCCCAGGCGTTTGTGTGTTGTCCGTAATCGTATAGATGCGGACTCCAATACCCGCCAACGCCCAGGACCACGCCGCGGCTGCCAGTGCCAGAGTAAGAAAGCCTCAACTCTGTGCCGGGATAGAGACTACGCTGCGCGGCGCTCACCGGTTTTGCAGGCATTTTGTAGGCCCATGGAGGATCAGAGACATCGATCACTCCGGCCTCGATACCGAATTGTTGCTCACCGAGATGTATTTGCTGCGAGAGCGCGATTTGGGGCAGCCACGTCCACAAATTGCCGGACCAAGCCAGGGGAGCTACGCCAGCTACTGCTAATGAGGTAGGGGTCAACGGCGAGAAGATTGGCCTATCCAGCATGGCAATGAGATGGGTGTCGGGCCAATCCAGTGCGGCGTGTGCAGTTCGCAAACGCAGGATGCCTTCGCTGGTAGCGTAGCCAGAGGACAAGAGGCCACCGAAGAAATCCACGCGCAAATCTCCATGGCTCCCCGCGCCAAAAATTGATGGGCCAACAGCATCGAAGCCGAGGATTGTCTGTCGCATGGTTGCGCCAGTACTGCCGTTGGCGCGGTCTGGTGTCCGCTGCAGCGCGAGTACTGGCGCATCTATATGATCGACCGCGCCACGATTCACGAATGAGTTGAAGAGCAGGAGACCGGTAATCTTTACAGGATATTTTGACCGTGTCTCAACCTTGCTCTGTTCGTGCTGGGCCACCTCGGACTGCATCACGTCCTGGTTCTCTTGAAGATGGGCGACGGCATCCGCCAGTTGCGTGGCCGGCTGCCCTGACGCCAAAACGTCTTCGTCGGGCGTGGCCCCGTGCTGCTTGATCGCCTGGAGCTCGCGTTGCAATGCGTGTATTTCGGCTTGCGATTCAGTCAGCTCTTGCCGCGTTGCGTTCAACGCATCCATGAGGGCATCCAGGCGTTGCTCTATCTGCTGATTCTTGCCCGTTGCCGGCGCGTCAGTTTGCGCGAACATCTGTAAGGCCGGTCCCGCACAAAAGATTGCGCAGACAACGATCCTGCGGGAGAAGTGTATTACCCGCGATCTTGCCGAAAGCCCTGTGCACATAGATTTGCCCCTTCTGGCGACTGGTTTGATTTGCAGGTTCACCGCACAGGGAAGATAGCACTGCTATCCATTGAGAGTGCCCACATGGCTTTTCCTTACGAACGAGGTACGGATTGCTGGCGTGCCTGGCGCAGCTTTCTTGATAGTCAGCAGGAAGCTTGTGCCTTCAGGCCCGCTGTGTTCCAAGGTGACTGCTCCGCCATGTTCATCCGCAATTCTGTGGGCCAGCGTGAGGCCGAGGCCAACGCCGCCTTCCTTTCCTTCGCTGACAAACGGTTCAAACAGGTTCGCGCGAATTGCGGGGGCGATTCCAGGTCCATTATCAATCACCTGAATCTGAATTTTGTCTTCTGTCTGGGAAAGAGAGATGGTCACGCATCCCGGGGGCATGCTACTGTGCCGTGCCGCCTGACAGGCATTGAGTGCGAGATTATAGATAGCGCGCTGCATTTTTCTGGCGTCCGCCCACGCATCGAATTCCTCCCCACTCCTAGCCTCTACCTGGATTCTGATTCCCGCGGCCTCCGGATGGTTGGAGAGAAGCGCGACCGCTTTCTCAACGAGCAACAGGAGGGATTCATGGGTGAGCTGAAGGACGCGTCCGGTGCGGCTGAACATAAGCAGCGATTCAATTAAGTCTGTCATTCCGTTTACGGCTAGTCTGATATCGCTGAGAAGGTCGGCTTTTTCTTCGTCGCTGTTTGCCGTGGATAGGAACTCCGCGTTGGCGTAAACCGCCGCGAGATAGTGCCGTAGATCGTGCGACACTGAGCTAGCCATGCGTCCGATGGTAGCCAGTCGTTCGGATTCAATGAGTTCTCGCTGAGCGGATCGCATCTCGTCCCTCATGCGGCCGAACGCAGAACTAAGTTCGCGTACCTCCTGCGCACCGGTCTGGGGCAGCCGATAGTCGTAATCCCCCGTACCTAGGGCACGGACGCCTGAGGCCAGTGTTTCGAGTGGATGGGTCACGGTCTTGGAAATCCATAACGAGAGTAGCCCGCCGACCAGAAGCGCGATTGCTCCCAATGTGGCAAACAGGCGATTGAGACGGCGTGAAAGTTGGTCCTGCTGTGCAAAAGACTTGAGGACCACCAGCTGCACGCCATCCGGACCTCCAGGACTGAGTTCCAGCGCCACTGCGGTAAAGTGCTCATCGTTGAGCCAAAGATCAGCTGCCTGCATTGGAGCGTGCAAGAGTGTCTGTGCGTTGGTTCGCAATTGCTGCTGATGGCGGGGATTCAGCGTGCTCGCCGCGACTACGCCTTCTGACAGAAAGGCTACCTCCGCCGCAGCGGCCTCGCTCACTTGACGCGCCAGGTTCTGGTCAATCGCATAGCCGATAACCACGTAGCCTAAAAGCTGCCCGCCAACGTGCGAGCCAAAGTATACCGGCTCGAATGAAAACTCGTAGAGACGACCATCCAATAGGACGAAGCGCGGCATGTTCTCGCGCCGCAGATAGATTTGAAGTAGCTGGCGCATCCGGTTCTGAGCGAACGGGAGGCCAATTGCGTCAGATGCGGAACCGTGCGAGCCCGAATACAGTGCGAGAACCTTGCCGTCTGAGGCAGTGAGGGCAAAGAGGTCGGTTCCGCTGACTTTCCAAAACTCTTGTCCTCCGTCTTCGATCGTGCGCTGGTCGCGGGTAGTCATCAGAGCCTTCAGGCTGGGAAGGTCGGCAAGGAGTGCAGCTTCACGGAAAAGCATTTCGCGGCGTTGGTGTTGCAGGTTTTGGAAAGTCGCTACGGAATGGGTGAGGTCGGAGGCGAGCGTGTCAGCAATCTGCTTTTGCATCCGCGACCGCACCACCAGAAGGCTCGCCGCAGTTAGGCCAACCGAGACCAGCAGCAACGGCACCAGCAGCATGACGCGCATTCTCATCGGAGACATGGAACCTGCTTGTTCACGTCCTCTGCTGTCATCGGACTTCCTTACGGAACGAACTTGTATCCTGCACCGTGAATCGTGACAAAATGCAATGGATTCGCAGGATTGACTTCCAGCTTCTGGCGCAGTCTCAGGATCTGGTTATCCACCGTGCGCGTCGTGGGATAGAAGCTGTAACCCCATACGTCATTCAGAAGCTCTTCACGGCCAAGAACGCGCTCAGGATTGTCGAGGAAGAACTTCAGCAACTTGAATTCGTGCGCCGTAAGCACAACCGGGTGACCTCCTTTACGGACGGACATGCGAGGAAAGTCGACTTCGCATTCTCCAAAGTTCACCGACTCGTGATGGACTGTCTTTCGGGACCGACGTACCGCAGCCTGAACGCGAGCCAGCAATTCGCGGGGGCTGAACGGCTTGGTCACGTAGTCGTCTGCACCAAGTTCAAGCAGCAGAACCTTGTCTGCCACGTCGGCTACCGCACTGACCACGATAATCGGAGTGTTCGGGGATACACTCTTCAGGCGCTTGCAGACTTCGCGGCCGGGAACGCCGGGCAGCATCAGGTCAAGCACGACCGCTGCGGGGTTCATGGAGTGGAACGCATCGATCGCCAGCCGCCCGTCGACTGCACCTTCAACCAGGTATCCTTCCGCGGTAAAGAGGCGTTTCAAGACCTTCTGCATCCTCGGATCATCTTCGATGACGAGGATGGTGCCGTTGTTCGCAATGGAATCAATAGTCAAGCCGGGAACCCCTGAGTACTCGTCCTATTCTTAATCCTATTGTTGAAGAGATACATGTCCGCTTGTGGAAATGACAATCTGGTGACATCTGAGTGACAAGCCCCGGGTGGCGACTATCTACGGTTCAGGTGGGTCTTGGATGGCACGTTGGAAGCTCTGTGCGATCCACGCCCACGACTCTATATGGAGGACTTCCTGTGCACCAGAATCTGTTGCGCCATAGCATCCGCACCACACTTTTCGCCCTTTCAGTTGTATCACTGGCTGGATCGGCAGTTGCCCAGAATGCTGAATCATCCACTCAACAGTCCGCCGGCGCCATGGCGCCTATCCTCGCTTCGAACCAGTACCAACAAAAGAATCTAGTAGCCAACAAGCCAGGAATTGCCGCCGTGACTGATCCCAACCTGGTCAATGCGTGGGGGCTTTCCCGAAGCTCTCAAAATCCCTGGTGGGTGGCAGACAATGGCACGGGTCTGTCCACGCTCTACGACGGGCAGGGGGCTATCCAGCAGTTGGTTGTAGGCATACCTCCATCCAATCCAAATACGGCGTCCACTGGTACACCCACAGGCACCGTTTTTAATGGCACACCTGATTTCGCCATCAAGCCGGGAATGCCTTCGATCTTCCTTTTCGTAGCGGAAGACGGGGTGATTAGTGGCTGGAATCCCGGGATAAACCCCTACAAGGCGGAGATTCTGGTGAACCACAAGGACAAGTCAGTATTCAAGGGTGCGAGCATTGCAACCGTGAATCGAGCCGAATGGGGAACGCGCAATTTCCTCTATGTGGCTGACTTCCGTCAAGCACGCGTTGAGGTATTCGACACCAATTTCAGGGAAATTCCTTCAATCGAAGCAGCCTTCAGGAGCCAGCAGCATGTGCCACCGGGGTATGCCCCATTCAATGTGCAAAACATTGGTGGCAATCTTTATGTCTCCTATGGAAAACAGGACGCGGCGAAACACGACGAAGTTGACGGAGCGGGTTTGGGAATAGTGCTTGTCTTTTCGCCCACCGGCCAACTGATCCAGCGCCTGCAGCAGGGGCCCTGGCTGGATGCTCCCTGGGGAATGGCTCAGGCGCCCAGCGACTTCGGCCCATATAGCCATGACATTTTGATAGGCAACTTCGGAAGTGGTCGGATAGCGGCTTATGATCCAGTCACGGGGCGATTCAAGGACTTTCTCCGCGACGCCAAGAGCGCTCCAATCTGGATCGACGGACTTTGGGCTTTAGCCTTTGGTAATGACTCCGTGGCTGGACCAGCCACGACTCTGTACTTCACCGCAGGACCCAACCACGAGCAGGATGGGCTCTTCGGCTCGCTCACGGCGCTCAAAAACCCGTTCGGTAATAGTCAGTAGAAGTTACAAGTCCGGCCGGTATCGGCATCAGCACTGGGGTGGATCGATATCCTCTGTGCTGATGCCAGCATTGCTCCTCAAGTCCGCGATAAACCCGCCGCGCAAATTCCATCCTTCAAGCATTTTCTTCTCAACAATCTCCAGCACGCAGATCCTGCTCCTCGCTCTCCTCGAGTAGAGACAATCCAAATTGTTGATACTGTCAAAACTTTTGACAGTAGGGTTTCATTCTGCTAGAAACAGGATCTCCGGTGAAGGTTCATTTCAACGGTGTAACCGCGAACGGCTGCCTCCTCTCTGGGAGGAATTCAGGCGCTCCGCATCAACCACGTTTTCGCAATGGGATGCTCGGGAAGGCGGTTCGATTCCGCCACTGCCCCGCAACTGTATGCGCGTCTCCGCCCCGGTCAAAAAGCCGGCATGGCTGAGTGCTCCGAAGGGTACGCCACTGAAGCAGAACGCTTCGGGAAGGTAGCCGGAGCAGTTTCCGCACAGGGAAGCGCGTAAGTCAGGAGACCGGTCCCACTGCTCTTAGCCGCGTTCCGAGGGGAACGAAGGAGCATATGTCTGTTATTAAGCGGTATTCGAGTCGCCACCTATTCATCTGCTTGTTCGTAACAATCGCTGGATTCATTGCCGGCACCGCGCGTGCTGCTATCGTGCGCGGTACCGTTACAGATCCGCTTGGCGCTCCGGTGGCCCATGCACAGGTGGCACTGGTTGCCAATGGAGCAGTGCTGACTAGCGCCACCACCGGGGCGGATGGAAGCTATCAGATCACGACTCCCGCAGCCGGGCGATTCTATGTGGTTGCCGCCGGCAAGACATTTCATCAAATGACCACCGCGGGCTTTTATGCCGGCAGCATGGATGCGGTGGAGCAGAACCTCGTGCTGGAGCCGGAGTGGGTTCGTCAGGAAATCGTGGTGACGGCGACTGGCACGCCCCTGCCGCAGGCACAGGTGAGTTCGTCGGTCACTCTCATTCCCAGGATCGGCTTTGAGACACACGCCGATCTGGTAGATACCCTTCGCCAGGTACCGGGGACCATGGTCGTGCAAAGCGGCCAGAGGGGCAGCACGACATCGCTCTTCGTGCGCGGCGGCAACTCCGATGCAAATAAGGTGACATACGACGGAGTGACTGCCGAGGACGTGGGCGGCCGCTACAACTACGGAGACGTGTCGACGACCGGCGTGACCAGCGTTGAAACATACCGCGGACCAAACAGCGTTCTTTATGGGTCGGATGCTGCGTCGGGCGTAGTTGGCTTTGTCTCGCCACGCGGAACGACCGCCTCGCCGTCGATCTTCTACTCGGGCGATGGAGGCAACTTCAATACCTATCGCAACGAGTTCCAACTAGCAGGAGCCCATCGCAAGCTGGACTACTATGGCGCATTTTCCCGCCTAAATACGTCAAACTCTTTACCGATGGACAAATACCATGTCGTCATCGCGGCGGCGAATCTGGGGTGGCAGCCGAGCGGGGCCACACAGATTCGTGGGACCGCGCGCCATAGCGTTTCCTCTACCGGCCTGCCCGGTGCCTATGATTTCTATAGCGTAGCCAACGATGGCAGACAGTCTGACCAGGATACCTATATCGGCGCGACGGTCGAGAACCAGACCAGCCTGGCATGGCATAATCTGGCCCGCTACGGCCTGGCCCGGAAACGAGAACAGGCGGTGCAATGGTATCCGGCTGGAATTCTCACTCAGTCGGGAGGGTTTTTCCCGACCTCCAACTACTATGGGCTGCCGGTCACGATTCGCGGTGCCAATGGGTTTTCGGTTAGTGGCCAGGCGCTGCTGAACTACACAACAGATAACTTCAGCGTCTACCCCAACAGCTTCGATTTCGTCTCCAATCGCGACCAGCTATATGCGCAGAGCGATTACCGATTCAGTCCACACATGGTTGGGCTGATCGGGTTTCGCTTCGAGAATGAGAGAGGCTCTGAGCGCTCCGCCGCGTACTTCATCGATCAGTCTCTGGAGCGGACCAACTATGATTACACCGCGCAGATTCAGGGTGATGTGCGAAACCGTCTGTTCTACACGCTAGGCGGCAGTCTGTTGAAGAATGCGCTTTACGGGACTGAGACCAATCCCCGCATCGGATTGGCGTATTATGCTGTGCGCCCGGGGTCGGGGATCTTCCGAGGAACCAAGCTGAAGTTCAACTTTGCCAAAGGCGTCAAAGAGCCTACCCTGACCGAGCAGTTTGGATCACTGTATGCGTTCCTGTCGACGCAACCGGGGGGGGCCGCAGCGATCCAGAGTTTTCACGTTTCACGCATTGCGGCGGAGCGTGCCCGCTCCTACGACGGCGGCATCGAGCAGAATCTCTTTGGTCAGCGAGTGCTGCTCCGAGTCACCTACTTCCACAACGAGTTTGGAAACCAGATCGAATCGGTCAGCGGGGGCGTGATTCCGCAGTTGCTTCCGAACCTGACGCCCGCGCAGCAGCAGCAGCTTGAGACCCTGCTGCAAAATACCTTTTCTTCGCTCAATTTGAATTCACTCGACTTCCGCGCGCAGGGGCTTGAGGCAGAGGCGGAGTATGGCATTGGCAGGAGGGTTTTTCTTCGCGGAGGCTACACCTACCTTGATGGGAAGGTGCAGCGTTCTTTCTCGTCAAGTTCCCTCCATCCCACTTTCAACACGGGCACATCGACCGGGCCGGTGCCGTCGTTTTCGAATGTGCCTATTGGGGCCTTTTCACCACTCACGGGAGCGCGCCCTTTCCGCCGTGCTCCGCACACTGGATTCGCCAGCGCCAGCTACAACAGCGGGAAATGGTCGGCGCAGGTTATCGGGGGCTTCGCCAGTCGGAGCGACGACTCCACGTTTCTGTCGTTCAGTGATATCGAGCAGGGGGATTCGTTGCTGCTTCCCAATCGCAACCTCGATCCGGGCTTCGCGAAGATCGATCTTGGGGGAAGTTACCAGGTTCTTCCCTGGATGGGAGTCTATGCGCAGTTGGATAATTTGCTGAGTGACCAGCATATTGCCCCTATCGGTTATCAGAGCCTGCCGTTGAATTTCCGCACGGGCATACGGCTGGCATTGGGGAAGGGAATGACGAGGTAGTGCAGGGCCCGCCGCTGCCTTCGACCTCGGAATAGGTAACTAGAGCAGAAGCAGGGTTACTGTAAGGTGAGCCCCAGATCTATGCAGGCATTTTCATCAAGAAAATGCCTGCATCGCTGACGCTGGATACGTCACACGATCCCTGCTTCTGCTCTAGATTCGTTACAACGTACCCTTCTTCTTATGAATATCAAAAACAAAGAAAAGCCCCGCGAAGAGCGGGGCTTTTCTTTGTAGTGCTGCTGTCCCAGATGAATCCAAATACGGTTCGCCGGAACACCCGGTTTTTAGTACATGCCTTCCATACCGCCGCCGTGACCGCCACCCTGGGGACCCTGTTTGGGTTCAGGAATGTCGGCAACCATGGCCTCGGTGGTCAGCATAAGGCCGGCGATGGAAGCGGCATTGAGCAGGGCAGTGCGAGTGACCTTGGTCGGGTCGATGACGCCGGCCTTGACTAGATCCTCGAACTTGTCCGTTGCTGCGTTGTAGCCGAAGTGGGGATCTTTGCTCTCGCGGATTTTACCCACAACCACTGCGCCTTCAATGCCCGCATTGGCAACGATCAGCCGCAACGGTTCTTCGATGGCGCGGCGAACGATCTGTGCACCGATCTTTTCGTCGCCTTCTAGAATCGCAATCAGGGCATCCACATCTTCCGTGCAGCGGATCAGAGCAACACCGCCGCCTGGGACGATGCCTTCCTCAACCGCAGCGCGTGTGGCGTGCATGGCATCTTCAACCCGTGCCTTCTTCTCCTTCATCTCGGTTTCGGTAGCAGCACCGACCTTGATGACGGCGACACCGCCGACCAGCTTCGCAAGGCGCTCCTGGAGCTTCTCGCGATCATAGTCAGAGGTAGTCTTCTCGATCTGGTTGCGGATTTCCTTGACGCGGCCTTCGATGACCTTGGAGTCTCCGCGGCCTTCGACGATCGTGGTGTTGTCTTTGTCGATAGTGATGCGCTTCGCACGGCCGAGATCCTCAACCTTCACG
>JANXZS010000316.1 GCA_025355385.1 Acidobacteriaceae bacterium
GTTCCAGATTGGCAGCTACTACGCGTCGCGTGAGAATTACGCGGGCGCAATCGCCCGCCTGCAAACTATTGTGGACACATATCCCATCTACAGCCACAGCGACATGGCTCTGCTTACGCTGGGAGATGCCTATAGCGCCGAGGCCGCCTACGCCAAAAAAATCAATATCTCCCCCGCTGCCAAGGAGCGGCTGACATCGGTCTACCAGGATCGCGCCGCGGAAGCCTATACCAAGATCGTGACCCGATATCCAATGGCGCCTCACGTTGAGGAAGCCAAGGAACGACTGATTGCCCTGAACAAGGCCGTGCCGGAACCTACGCCGGAAGCCGTTGCCGAAAATGAAGCCGAAATGCAGAGCCTGATCAATATCAAGCTCAAGGACCGTGCCCTGTTGCTGGTAAAGCATGGCCCGTCCACGATTCAGGCCTCCCGCGTCGGCGAGCCCTCCCTGACAGATGCGAAGCGGACGATCGCTCCCGATGTAAGCAAGGAGACGATTGCAATTTTCAATACTGCAATGGGCAAATCGCAGACCGCCGATGGAAAGGCCGTGACTCCGGATGCGGTTACAAATGGAACCGCGCCGCCCCGCACCGGCGATACGGGCGCGGTAAAGCTTGAAGACGTGCCGGAAGGTAGCGGGAACAGTGTAGGAGCGAGCATCGTGGCGGCGCCAGCCAGCGGCAGCATTCCCGCGGACACCCAGCAAGCGTCAGGCGAGCCTGCCGCTGCGCCTGCCAGCGATGGACTGAAGCCAGTGGGCCCTGCGGATGCGACTCCTCTGCCCGCCGCCGAAAAGCCCGCCGAAGCCGTCGACCAGGTGAACGATATCAAGAGCGCCGGCCCTGCCCAGGTAACCACGGGGACAACCAGCGACGGGAAGGCTGCCAAGCCGAAGTTTGACTCCACCCAGGACTCGTCCAGCAAGCATAAGAAAAAGAAGGGCCTCGATAAGCTCAACCCCTTCTAAATTAACGCAAAGGGAAACAGAAAAGCCGCCTTTGGACGGCTTTTTTTGTTGCAGACCCAGCCACCGGCAGGGCGTATTGGCTGTGCTATCGTGAAGAGTACTTCGTTAGAAAACAGTATGTCTCACGACCTGCCGAAAGCATACGATCCCACCGCAATTGAAGACCGCTGGGCCGAGTACTGGGTGAGGGAACGGCTGTTTGACCAGCCCTCTCCCGCAGTCGGCGCTGAGACCGCCCCTGCCCCGTCGAACTTCACCATTTTGCTGCCTCCGCCGAACGTGACCGGTCGCTTGCATATGGGCCACATGCTCAACCAGACCGAGATGGACATCCTTACCCGCTGGCATCGCATGCTGGGCGATAGAACGCTCTGGGTACCGGGGACCGACCATGCCGGCATTGCCACGCAGATGATGGTGGAGCGGCAACTGGCGAGCGAAGGCAAGACCCGACAGGAGCTTGGCCGGGATGCCTTCGTCGGGCGAGTGTGGGAGTGGAAGCGCCACTACTGCGGCGCCATTCTCGACCAGATGAAACGGTTGGGAGCGAGTGTCGACTGGGAGCGCGAATACTTCACCATGGATGACCATCTCTCGGTCGCGGTGCGGGAAGCTTTTGTTCGCCTCTATGAACAGGGGCTGATTTACCGCGGGGCCTATATTGTGAATTGGTGCCCGCGGTGTCAGACGGCCCTCTCCGATCTTGAAGTGGTGCATGAAGAGCAGCTGGGCAAGCTTTGGGAGATACGTTATGCCGTTGCGGGCGATCCCGCGTCCTCGCTGACGATTGCCACGACGCGGCCTGAAACGATGCTGGGCGACGTGGCAGTGGCCGTGCATCCCGAGGACGAGCGCTACCTCCACCTGCATGGCAAACACCTGCTATTGCCGCTGATGGGCAGGGAGATTCCCGTCGTTACGGATGACTGGGTTAGCCGAGACTTTGGGACTGGTGCGGTGAAGGTAACTCCTGCACACGATCCGAACGACTTCGCGATTGGCACGCGCCACGGATTGCCGTCCTTCAACGTGATGGACGAGACAGGCCACATGAATGCGGCAGCCGGTGACTATGCCGGACTTGACCGCTATGAGGCTCGAAAGCAGATATTGGAAGCGCTGGAAGCCAATGGGCTTCTGGTCTCGGTGAAAGACCACACCAACGCAGTGGGCAAATGTGACCGCTGCAAGACGGTGGTCGAGCCGCGCCTCTCAACCCAGTGGTTCATCAAGATTCAGCCGCTCGCCGACAAGGCTATCGCGGCGGTCGAGCAAGGCCACATCAAGTTCACTCCAGAGCAGTATTCCAAGACTTACTTCGAGTGGATGCGCAACATCCATGACTGGTGCATCTCGCGCCAACTGTGGTGGGGTCATCGCATCCCCGCGTGGCACTGCCTCGCCTGCCGCCAGATCACCGTCGGGCGCACTGTACCCACCTCGTGTGCCCACTGTGGAAGCGACGCGCTGGAGCAGGAGACCGACGTTCTCGACACGTGGTTCTCCTCCGGTCTGCTGCCTTGCTCAGTGTTTGGCTGGCCTGATCATACGGTGGATCTGGATGCCTTCTATCCCACACAACTCCTGCTCACGGGCTCCGATATTCTCTTCTTCTGGGTAGCGCGCATGATCATGCTGGGATGCCACTTCATGCTCGATGTGCCCATGCCGGATGGTTCCCAGCGGACGCTCAAAGATGCCGTGCCCTTCCGCGAGGTGTATATCCATGCACTGGTCCGCGATGCAGACCGGCAGAAGATGTCGAAGACCAAAGGCAACGTCATTGATCCGATTGAGATCGTGGGTCGCTTTGGCACGGATGCCGTGCGCTTTACCCTGGCCGCGATGGCGTCACCGGGAACGGACATCGCCTTCAGCGAAGCACGCACGGAGGGCTATCGCGCCTTTGCCAACAAGATCTGGAACGCGGCGCGCTTCCTGTTCATGAACGTCGACCGTGCAGCCGAGGCGGGGATAGTAGTAGACCCGCGGACGCTGCCCGCCGAGCCTGTCGCCGTACCCGATGCGCCACTCGAAACGCGATGGATCGTCGCTCGGCTTAGTCATACAGCGGCCGAAGTGAATCAGGCGCTGAAGGAGTATCGCTTCCACGAAGCAGCGAATCTGGTCTACGACTTCTTCTGGAAAGACCTCTGCGACTGGTATCTGGAAGTCGTCAAGCTGCGGCTGGACTTCACCGAGTCCGCCGATAAGGCAGCAACGCGAGCCGCACTGACCACGTTGATAGGCGTGTTTGAAGCGGCGCTGCGCATGCTGTCGCCGTTCATGCCCTTCCTGACGGAAGAGTTGTGGCATGCGATCTACGACGGTGCGCCGCCGGAGAAATCGATTGCTCTCACGCATTTTCCGGTGCTGAAGCCCGCGCGTTTCCATGACTCCGTTCTGGCGGACATGAATGTACTACAGGACGTGATCGTGCACATCCGAGCGATTCGAAAAGATGCCGGAGTGGAGGAGAAGCCCTCCGTGCCGGTGCTCTTTCGAATGGATGCGCGGTTGCGCAGCTTGATCGAGGACAACTCCTCGACGATTAAGCGGCTGGCGCGTGTCTCGACGATCAGCTTTAGGGAGGAGATCCCTGAGGGTGGAAATAAAAGGAGCACCACCTTGTTCGATGTTGCCATCGTCTACGAAAAGCAGATTGATGTTGCTGCGGAGACAATTCGCTTGACCCGAGATCTTGCCCAGTACGAGAAGGAAATGACGAACGCGGAGCGTCAGTTGGGCAACGAGGGATTTCTGGCCAAGGCGCCCGATCATGTAGTGGGTGGAATCCGAAAGCGTCGCGGCGAACTGGAAATACTTATCGCCAAGTCTCGAACCGCCCTTGATGCGCTTACAGATACGTCAAAAGCATAGGCGTCCACGCCGGGAGATAAGCATGGATTGGAACAGCAAGCGGGTGGAAGCCATTCTGGAGCACGCGCTGCTTGAAGACAAAGCGACCAGCGATGCCACTACCGAGCTCACCATCGATCCCGACCTGCGCGCGTCCGCCACGGTGCTGGCCAGGCAGGACTGCATCCTCTCAGGCCTGGGATGTATTCCGCGCTTTCTCGCGCTTTTCGCCAAACTCGATAAGAAGCGTCTGGCCCGTTTCGAGGTCATCAGTCATCCGGAGATCTTCGATGGGGTGCGCCTGCGCAAGGGCCAGGCGATCGCCGTCATCCGTCACAACGCGCGCGTGCTGCTGGCCTGCGAACGTGTCATCCTGAACCTGATGCAACGCATGAGTGGCATTGCGACGCTCACACGGCAGTATGTAGATGAAATCTCCAGCACCAGCACCAAATTGCTTGACACGCGCAAGACCATACCCGGCCTGCGAATGCTGGACAAGTATGCCGTCCTCTGCGGAGGAGGCATCAACCACCGCCTCGATCTCTCCGACGGCATCCTGATCAAGAACAACCACATTTCGCTTGGCGGAGGATTGCAGCAAGTCCTCACCCACGCACTGGCAAATCGCAAGCCGGGACAGCAGATTGAGGTTGAGGTCCGCACCTTCGAAGAACTGGACCTGGCGATCAAGGGTAGTGCGGACTCCCTGCTGTTGGACAACATGACGCCTGGCGAAGTGAGGAAGGCCGTGAAGATTGTGCGCGAACAGGGTCTGAACATTCCCATCGAGGCATCCGGCGGCATTCATCTTGAAAATATCCGTAAGTATGCCTTGGCTGGCCCAGACTATATTTCGGTTGGCGCGCTCACCCACTCCGCGCCAGCAGTGGACCTGAGCATCAAGATCACGGCGGAGATTTACTGATCGCCTCCCATGGTCGATGCCCTGGATATCGCCGCGCTGGATGCAGTATTGGCCGACACTCCCTTTGCCGGTAAGCTGCGGCACTTCCCCACCATTCCATCGACAAACTTCCTGGCGATGCAGGATGCTGAATCCGGCGCTGCGCATGGCTCGGTCTACCTGGCCGACGAACAGACCGCGGGTCGCGGGCGCGGTGACCATGATTGGCACTCCGAAGCCGGATCGGGGATCTATCTCAGCGTACTTCTCCGACCCGCCGTCGCTCCGGCTGACGTGCTATGGCTTTCGCTCGCGGCGGGCCTCGCCGTTCATTCCGCGATCCAGCAGGTGACGACGCTGGAGCCCGATCTCCGCTGGCCCAACGACTTGTTGTTTGGCACACGCAAATTCTGCGGTATCCTCACCGAACTCAACGCCGAGGTCACACGAGTGCGCCACGTGGTGATCGGCATTGGCATCAATGTGCATCAGGGCGCATTTCGCGGCGAGCTTCGCGATTCCGCAACTTCGCTGAGGATGGAAAGCGGCCGCGATTGGCCGCGGCAGGAGATTGTCGCTGCTTTGCTACAATCGCTCCATCGCGAGACTATTGCGCTTACTTCGTCCGTGACTGCTGCTAAAGCGGCCGCCGAAATTCCCGAACGAGTAGAAACAATTTCTTCCTGGATTCGCGGTAAGAGAGTGGTCGTGGATGAAGCGGAAAGTTTCTCCGGTGTGACCGAGGGACTCGATCCACGCGGCTTTCTTCTGGTTCGGACCAGCGATGGTCTTCGCACGGTGCTTTCCGGCGGAGTGCGAGAGGCCAAATCAAATTCTTTCCGGTGAAAGCATGCTGCTGACTCTCGACGTAGGAAATTCGAATACAGTGATTGCGCTATTCCGGTTACTACCGGATGCACCCGCTGAAGTGGTGGCCCACTGGCGCATCACGACACATAAAACGCAGACAGCGGATGAGTACGGAGTACTGTTCCTGAGCCTCTTTTCCATGCAGGGCATTAAAGGCGCCGAGGTCAAAAGCATTATCGTTGCCTCGGTTGTACCGCCGGTGGAGTCTACACTGCGGCGTGTTTGTGAGCGCTACTTCAAGTTGAAGCCCATGTTCGTGGAACCCGGAATCAAGACAGGTATGCCCCTCCTCATCGACAATCCCGCTGAGTTGGGTGCCGACCGACTGGTAAATGCGGTGGCCGCGTTTGCACGCTTCGGTGGACCTTGTGTCGTCGTGGACTTTGGCACGGCTACGACCTTCGATGTGATTTCGGCTAAGGGCGAATACTGCGGCGGAGTCATCGCTCCGGGACTGGGAATATCCGCCGATGCCCTCTTCTCGCGCGCGGCCAAGCTGGCACGCGTGGACGTGCGAAAGCCTCCAAAGGTCATCGGCACCAATACGATAGTCAACATCCAGAGTGGGCTCTACTACGGGTATCTCGGACTGGTAGACGGAATTTTGGAACACATCACGGCGGAACTCGGCGAGCAGCCCAAGGTTGTGGCAACCGGCGGACTCGCCAAGCTAATCGTGAAAGACTCAAAATACATAAACCAGATCGACGACATGCTTACGATGGACGGCCTGCGGATTGTGTACGAGCGCAATCGCACCACGCGTTCCCGTCCTCGTCCGGTTGAAGTGGAAAAACACTGAAGTTGAAAAACTACTTCAACTACTTTACCGAAATCGAAGAACACTTCCAGCGCCGCCGAGGCACGCTGTTGATGCTTTCAACCCTGGACTGGGCTCTGATTGAAACCTGGCGCGAATCCGGCATTCCGCTCGAGGCTGTGTTGCGCGGCATCGATGCGGCATTCGACAAATATGACGCGCGAAAATCCCATGCCCGGGTGCGCCGTGTAAACGGCCTCGCCTACTGCACACAAGAAGTGACGGCCGCTTCCGAAGACATCGTGGAAGCTTCTACTGGTTCAGTTGCAGCGCACCCGAACGCGCCTGCTCCGGGCTTTGAGCAAGAGCGCATCGCGGCACATCTGGATTTGTGCGCGCAACAGTTACAGATTGCCCAGGTAAATGAAAACTGTAGTGCTGCAATCAACGGGCTGGCTGGTCGGCTTGCTGTGCTGGCCGAAGAAGTGCGGGCTAAGGAACCACAGTTGGAAACTTTGGAGCGCACACTGACTGTGATGGAGGAGAAGATGTTTGCCGTGCTGGTAGCAACCGCCACCGAGATTGAGATGACCTGCCTGCGTGAGCAGGCTGCGCGTGAGCTTGCGCCTTATCGCAGCCGCATGCAGGCCATGCAAATCCGTCAGGTGGAGCATCAGTTTCTGCACAAGAAGCTAGTTGAAAAATATCGCCTGCCGCGACTCAGCCTGTTTTATATGAGCCAGGCATGAGACTGCACATCGACAAGGCAATCTACGGGGGCGCAGGACTTGGCCGCGTCAGCGACGAGGGCAATGCGCTGTTTGGCAAGACTATCTTCGTCCCTTTTTCATTGCCCGGTGAGACCGTTGACGTGCACATTATCGAAGACAAGAGAAGCTACGCCACTGGCGAGCTCGACGCTGTCCTTGTAGACTCTGCGACGCGCACCACTCCGGCTTGCCCCTACTTCGGAAGCTGCGGTGGCTGCCACTACCAGCACTCTGTCTACGCGGGTCAATTGGAGATGAAGCAGGCTATCCTGCGCGAAACGCTGGAACGCGCACGCCTCAGGAATCTGCCAGAGATTTCCGTTGTCGCGGCTGAGCCCTGGGCTTATCGCAATCGCATTCGTCTGTTGGTGGAAAGCCAGCTTGGCTTCGGTCTCTGCTATCGAAGGCGCAAGTCGCATGCCACGTTGCCTGTCACGCAATGCCCCATCGCCGCGCCTCTGCTCGAGCGCGCCATCGCAGTCGTGACAAACGTTGGCCTGGCTTGCGGTCTCGGCGACCTGTGCCAGGAGATCGAGTTCTTCACCGGTGCAGAGGAAGAGACTCTCTTGATTTCGATGCTGTGCTCGCGCACTCCCCGCAACGCGGCATTGATGATGGCAAGCGCTTGTTCCGCACTGGCGAATGAGATCCCGGAGTTGAAGGGTGCGGCCCTGTTTGCCCACGGCGATGAAGACAATCAGGGACAAATACTGGCTCGGTGGGGCGAGCCCGCGCTCCAGTACCGGGCCGCGGGCCGCGACTACCGCGTCAGCCTGGGATCTTTTTTTCAGGTCAACCGATTCCTCGTCGATCGACTGGCTGCGCTGGTTGCAGAGGGTCGCAGCGGTGCCCTCGCATGGGATCTCTATGCTGGCGGTGGTCTCTTCGCGGGTGCATTGAGTGGGTCGTTTGAGCGAGTAGTGGCGGTTGAGTCCGCAGCGTTTTCTTCCGCCGATCTTACGCACAACCTGCAGGCGCATAACATGCAAGGTGCACCGCACCGCGCTGTGCGCCATACCGCTCGCGAATTTCTCCGTCAACAGGCACGCGGCAAAGCGGTCCCACCGGATCTCGTAGTCGTGAACCCTCCGCGCAGCGGTCTGGGCGACGAGGTAGCTTCACTTCTGGCGAAGGCAGCGCCGCAGGAGATTGTGTATGTTTCCTGCGATCCGGCCACGCTCTCGCGCGACCTGAACACGCTGATACAATCGGGCTACCACCTCAAACAAATTCACCTGGTCGATCTGTTTCCGCAGACCTTCCACATGGAGTCGGTCGTCGCGCTCTCCCGTACCTAGGAACGCCGATGCGGGGTCAGGGTCCTATGTCGACCTTCTACGCTCCTTCGCCGAATGTCGAAGCGCCCGCTGCGCACAAGTCCTTGCGCGCGACGGAGGAGACTCTCTCCTTCCAGACCGCGCCAGTCTTTTTCGCCGCCTGTCTTTTTGCATGCGGAGTCTTGCTTGGGCATGAGCGGTGGCAACAAATGATATTCCTGATCAGCGGCCTGGCGCTCGCACTGGGCGTTACCGGACTTGCGGTGTGGTGTGCTCCGCGCCTGGCGACTGCGCCCATCGTGCTGGTGTGGCTTTCGCTGGGCATTCTTTGCTGTCAGATTCAACTCTACCCCGATGCGCAATCGCAACTGGTCTCGATGGCTGACAGTCTGCGGCTCAAGGTTGAAGGCGAGGTCGTACGCTCTGGGCCGATCCAGACCGAACTGGTGCAGCGACCGTACGGTGGCGAGCCACTGACGGAGCACTCCCAGCAGGTGGATCTCAATATCCGCCAGGTAGAACACGTCACAGCTGACGTGGACGAAATGATCGCCGTCGCCGGCGGCTTGCGCCTTAAGATTTTTGCACCGGGCGATGCTACCTTCAACTCCATCCGATGTGGCGACATCGTCGCTGCGTCTCTGATTCTCCATCAGCCGCAGCGCTACATTGACCCAGGTGTGTGGAATGCCGAGGCGTATCTGCGAGAGCAAGGTGTCAGTGTGCTCGGCTCCACGCAACGGGATACGCTCACTGTTTCCCCGGTGCAACTCACCCACCGCCACGCATTCTCCTGCTGGCTCAAGAAAATTCAGACCACCGCGAGCGAGCGCCTGATGCATTTCGTCGATGGGCCACGAACGCCGGCGTTCGTACCCGCGGCCCTCCGCCTCAGTCACGACGATGCCGCCATGCTTGCAGCCATGGTAACGGGCGATCGCACCTACCTCAGTCACGAGGTTCGTATCGGGTTTGAGCGCACGGGTTCTTTCCACTTACTGGTGGTCTCAGGCATGCACCTGGCGATTGTTGCCGGGCTGGTCTTCTGGGGTGCGAGCCGGTTGCGACTGGCACGCGCCTGGGCCACGGTTGTAACCATCGGGGTTTCGTTGGTCTATGCGCTTCTAACGGGCTTTGGACAGCCTGTGCAGCGTTCTTTCTGGATGGTCACGCTTTTTCTTACCGGGCGCCTCCTCTTCCGGCAACGCAGCCCCCTCAATGCGATTGGCTTTGCCGCTCTGTGTCTGCTTGCATGGAACCCGCGGGCGCTCTTCGATGCCGGCTTTCAGATGACGCTGCTCTCGGTACTCGCCATAGCCGGGCTGGCTGCCCCCTTGGCCGAGAAGAGCTTTGCTCCTTACCTTCGAGCCACGCGCAACCTCGATCTTCTTGCGCTCGATTCCACGCTACCACCGCGCATAGCGCAGTTCCGCGTCAGCCTGCGACTGCTACTTTACAAACTGCGTCCCCTTTCCGGCAGGCGATTTTCAGAAACGTTGATTGTCGGCGGCCTGCGCTTCTGGCTTCGTGTAGCGGAGTTGCTGCTGGTCTCCCTGGTGGTGGAGCTGGTCATGTCGTTGCCCATGGCAATCTACTTCCACCGCATCACGTTGCTGGCGCTGCCCGTTAACTTCCTGATTGTGCCATTTATCGGAGTGCTGCTGCCCGCTGCTTTGCTTACCTTTGCCTCCATCCTGCTGGTGCCTGCTGCTGCATTTGTCCCTGCCGCAGCCACGGGGGCGCTGCTGCACGCAGTGGTCTGGCTGGTACGAACCTTCGCATCGCTTCGCGGTGGCGATTTTCGTATTCCGGGACCCGGGAGTTTCGCAATCCTTTGCTTCGTTCTGTTGCTGGCCTTCGCGATGTGGAGCATGCGCCGGTCCACGGCATGGGCGTTGGCCGGATGCGTCGCACTCGCGTTGGCGGGTTATCTCTCGGTGCGTCCCCGGCCCATCGAACGCCAGCAGGGAGGGATGGAGGTGGAGGCCATCGACGTTGGCCAAGGCGACGCGCTGCTGCTGATCTCACCAGAGGGGAAAACCTTGCTGGTGGATGCTGGCGGCTTTGGTGGATCACCCACCGCCGTCCACAACTTTGACATTGGGGAAGAAGTCGTATCCCAGGCGCTGTGGGCGCGGAGTATCCGCCGACTGGATGCGGTGGCCCTGACGCATGCTCACGGAGATCACATGGGAGGAATGCCTGCCATCCTGAGAAATTTCCGCCCCCGGGAATTGTGGATCGGAAGAAATCCCGCCTCACCCGAATATGACATGCTGCTGCGTCAGGCTCGGGAGTTGGGCATCTCCGTCTGCCAGCACGCGGCAGGAGAGCACTTCGATTTTGGCGGCGCGCAGGTGGCGGTACTGGCTCCCAATGCGGACTACCGCCCTGGCCCCGTTGCGTCGAACGATGATTCGCTGGTTCTGCATTTTATCTATGGACGCACCTCCGTGCTTCTTGAGGGGGATGCCGAGACGGCCAGCGAGGCGCGCATGGAAGGCCGCCCGGAGCTCGCCAGTACGCTGCTCAAGGTGGGACATCATGGCAGTGCCACTTCCACCGGCTTGTCCTTCCTGCGCGCAGTGGCTCCTCGCTTTGCCATCGTCTCCGCGGGACGCCACAACTCGTACGGACACCCACGCCAGGAAACACTCAAAAAGCTGCAGGATGCCCATGTGCTCACGTATCGCACCGATACGCTGGGGGCTACCAGCTTCTCGCTGGATGGAGCGCGGATTTCGGCCAGGGTGCTGACTCCCGCGGCGGATACCACGCAAAGATGATGCGGCATTGAAAGGCATCTACACACGAAACCCAACCTCTTTTTTCGTCCCGGCATT
The DNA here is from genome assembly GCA_025355385.1 of Acidobacteriaceae bacterium. Classification (GTDB taxonomy): domain Bacteria; phylum Acidobacteriota; class Terriglobia; order Terriglobales; family Acidobacteriaceae; genus JANXZS01. The sequence continues at coordinate 11,260 of JANXZS010000316.1, forward strand.
ATTTCGTTGAGCCCTGTTGCCGTTGTAATATGCGCATACGGGTGCGGCCGCCGGTAGGAGGTATTCGTTGAAGGGGTCGAACGAAATGGGTAACCCAGAGCACTCCGCGAAGGCGGATGGATCTCCCGCCGAAGACCAGACACCCGAGCAACTTGTAGAGGAAAGCCGAAAGCTCCGCCGTCTGCAGCTGATGATGGATATGGTGATCTCGGTCTTGGGTCAGGACGCCAGCCTGACGATTGATGAGGCGGCAAAGATGGCGGCTGACAGTCGGCGGGCTGCTCTGGCGATGTTCCCGGACAAGGAACTGGCCTACGACCTGATATACAAGCCTCGCCTGCAACGGCTTATGCGGGAGCGCTATCGCATTATGTAGGCGGCGAGTGAGCTGTCCTGAGTATTGCCTCTGCTGTCAAGCGACTATCGCTATCGCAATCAACGTTTCCGAAAACCATGCGGAGTTATGTTTCCCTCCGAATGAGGCCGGAAAGACAACGATGGTGACGAGACAGGAACTAATGCGAACGTCAAACAAGTAGTGCCGTTCCTGCGCGTTTCTGAAACGGAGCGTTCTGTCCGCTACTACGTTGAACATCTTGGCTTCGCTACGAAGCATCAGGGGATAGTGGACGAAAAGTTGCGTTGGTGCTGGTTGACTCTGGGAGGTGCAGCGCTGACGCTACAAGAAGAATTCCCCAGAAAAGAGCACGATCCTTCGATTCCAGGCAGAAAAGTCGGCGCTGGCGTGGCGCTTTGTTTTCAGTGGGAAGATGCCTTGGCTATCTACCATCAAACAGTATCTCGTGCCATTCAGGCGTGAGAGCCGCAAGTTGGCAACTCAATGTGGGTGACAACGACCTCAGACCCGGACGGCTACAGGCTGGAATTCGCAAGCATAACCGACGTTGCGGAGGAGACGAAACTATCCGAACTGCATGCCTGAGGCGATTCAAATCGAGCGAGCCTGCCGATAAAAGATCAGATCCACTTTCAGTCTATTTCTGCTCTATGGTGGTGAGCCGGAAAGTGATGGTGCCCCAAAAAAGGCGCGCACGCATTTGCACTGGTATATGGCGCTCATCGTCGGTGTACCAAATCCAGATATTGCCGCGATTCTTCACCACTCCGGCATCGGCCGTGGGCTGCACGCGAATCGTCTGATACTTTCCTGTAGGCGTTATAACCTCTTCCCTGCCCTCAACCTTCATGGTTACCGGAACGGTGTGAATCGCATCTCCCACCGGCATCTGGAAGCTCTTGCCGACCTGCATCGGTTGCGAGGCGGCATAGAAGATAGCCGATAAAAGGTCGGTCACGCACGAGGGAACCTGGGCTTCCTGATGCTTATTGGATCCGCTAACAAGATTCTTTTCGTCGAGGAATGATTTTCTTTGGGTATAGTCGAAGCGCAGATCGGTATTGACCTGCCTTCGACCCTCAATCATCTGCTTGCTGAATCCGTAGGAGCAGCCAGTCCTGCGGTCGAAAGAGGATTGGAATTTATCGCTCACGCGATACAGCACAGTGATCGCTCCAATGGTATCAGCGGTTGCTGTAACCTTTTGACGATTGGCATCAGCCTCCAGGTGGATTACTGCCGTCCCAGCCGGGAAGACTCGCCAGTCAACCGCGTACGTCAGAGTCTGCCTGACGGGAAAGCTGTAGCTTGCCTGGGGCGCATGCAACTCCGGCATCTGCTCTGCCGCATGTATAGCAGATGCGTAGAACACGACGAGGCAGAGAAGCGACAGCAACGGTCGAAAACTCAATATCAAAGGAACACGCTCGGGATAGGTTTGGATTCCGGTTGTTTCAAGAGCGCAGGTGCATCCGCAGGACCAGAGCCGCATAGATGCTGATTGCCCCTAAGAGTGCATTGTACTCGCGGTGCTGGGAATACAGAGCCAGGGAGAAGCGGCCAGAATCAGTCCCGTGACGGGCCTGAGCCAGTCGAGGAAAGAGCCTCGGCACATGCTGGCAGTAGGCCTCAAATTGGGGGAAAGCGGAACGCAGGAACGCTTCCTCCGCGCGAATGACGGGTACATAAATGACAAAGAAAAATGCGGCGAGCGTGAGTGCAATCGTTGGGCTTCTAGACGCCAATGCAAAGCCCAAGGCAATCAGGATCGAGCCCAGGTACAGCGGATTGCGCGTATAGGCATAGGGTCCGGTAACGGTAAGCTCCGCATCCTTCTTGACGAAGCCGGAAGCATAGCAACGCAGCACGATGCCGGGAATGACGAGCAGCAGGCTTCCCTGCAGGGACCGCACGCTGGGGCGGGCTAGCAACAGAAAGAGCGCCGCTATCAGAAAGCCCATCGGCACGCGGATACGTCTCGCGATGGACTGCCATTGCCCGTTCAAGCCGTAGCTCTGGAGGTGAGTAATTCATGCGCCACGCTCAGCACATCGTCAGGCGTGATGGTCAGCAGTCCCGCTTCGGGCTCCGCCTTTCGCTTGTGATCGCGTTTGCTCAGCGGACTGCGCAATACTTTGAAATCACAGCCAAATGGCCCGTTGCGGGCCGGATCCGTAGGTCCGAAGATGCCCACAACTGGCTTACCCAGGGCGCAGGCGAGATGCAGTGGGCCGGTATCGCCCGCAATCGCCAGCGATGCGCGGCGGGTTAATGAAATCAGCTGGCTCACGTTGCAGTCTACCCATATCGCGGAGTGGCCGCTGGCACGTACCACGTCAGAGGCCAGGGTATCCTCCATCGGTCCTGCGTTTACCACCACCCGATAGCCCGCAACCGCGAGCCCGCGAGCCACTTCCCCAAAGCGTTCGGCAGGCCAGCGCTTGGCTCCCCACCCTGCTCCCGGATTCATCAGCACCATCGGCTCGGAGACATTCTGAGAGACAAATTCCTCGCACCAAGCCTCAGCGTAATCGTCCCGCGGCAGGCAGGCCCGCGCATAGGCCAGTTGTTCCCCGGCAATGGCTCCCGCCAGTTCCAGTGCATGTTCGATCACATGATTGGTGTGGACTGGCACGCGCTCGGAGTAAAACCAGCGAGCCGCTGATTCTCGTGGAAGATCCTGTCCAATGAAACGGGATGGATGCGACCAGTGCCCGACGATAGCCGAGCGAATGGCACCTTGAAAATCTATGCAGACATCGTAGCGATGCTGCTTCAGTTCTTTGCGCAGACGAAAGAGGTCGTCGAAGGTGGAACCGCTCAAAGGCTGGTGCGTCCAACCCCGTGTGTTTGCCCGGTGGATCTGGTCCACGAGAGGCATGCGCAAGCTGCTGCGTCCAAAGTCATACGGCTTTGACTCCGCGCAAAGCAGTGCGCGCCAACGCGGCTCGATAGCCCAGCCGACGTACCAGTTGGGATGGGCCGCGCGCAAGGCTGTGACCGCCGGGAGGGCGTGAAGAATATCGCCCATGGCTCCGAAACGGACGATCAGCACCCGCAGATGGTCGCTAAGCGCTTGCAAGCGTTCATTCTCTCATATGAAGGGCGTTATGAGGACTAGCGCAATTCAAGTTCAGATGCAGCCGAAGTGGGCAAGCCGGGGGCGGCCTTCCCTCAGGAAAAGGCGCACTTGGCCGTGCCTACCAAGACGCGGCAGAAGGGGAATAGCTCTAGGAACTTAGTCGTCTCATCAGGCTCTGGATGGCCACCTCTTCATCTTCTAAAATCAGTTGCAGGCGAACGACGTGCAGCGCTGCGACTCGCTCCAGGATGCTGCGCAGCCCGGCGTCCAGCTTGACCGCGTCCTTTTCCGTGGTCACGAAGCCGTCGGCGCGGGACGCGATAGCCAGCCGGACCAACTGCTCCATATCGGCCGACGTGTAACGGTGATGATCGGGAAAGCTCCGCGACGATACTACTTCACGCCCCAAAGGTTCGGTGTGAGCCGCAACTTCAGAGAAGAAGTCTTTGGGGCGCGCAATTCCACAGAACGCCATCGACCGCTCTCCCACGACTGGCATTTCTAGCCTCCGGTTCACAATCCAGACTGGCTGCCTGAGCTCCCGCGCCCGCAAGCTGCTGGTTACATCCTGTTCCTCATAGCGAACGGCAAAAAAGCTGGCCCGCTTCAGAGCGGAAAGCGGCTCGCGCAAATTGCCTGCCGGAAGCAGCGTATCCTCCAGATCTTGCTTGCCGACCAGCACAATGTCGACCGAACGTTCGAGCTGACGATGCTGGAAGCCGTCGTCCAGCAAGTGAACGCCAGACGGCTCGAGCGAACGCTCAGCCAGCAGGCCTGCGGCAAAACGGTTCACCCCGACGAATACCGGCACTCCTGCGTTGCGCGCAATCATCAGGGGCTCGTCTCCAAAGCGTTGCGGGCTGCCGTCCGGTACGACGCGTTCCGTTGCGGTACTGTCGCGGCCATAGCCTCGCGAGAGCACAACGACCTGCATCCCCGCCGCTACCAGCAATTCGGCGAGGCGGATGACAAGGGGCGTCTTTCCCGCGCCGCCCACAGATATACTGCCCACGCTTATCACGGGCCAGCCAAGACGCTGGGGCCTGGTCCAGCCCGAGGCATAAGAAAAATTCCTGGCCGCTACCGCCGCACGGAATAACAACGTCAGCGGAAGCAGCAGGGGGCGCCTCAACGTCGTGCCTGCCTAAGCAGTTCCAGTATTGCTTCTACCGCCCTGCCCGTAGCTCCGCCCTCGCGTTCAAAGATGTGACGCGCTCGCGCTCCCATCGACGCAGTCTCTTGACGGTGCTGCATTCGATCGATGAGCACATTCGCAAGATCGCCGGGCTCGACAATCTGCAGCGCCTGCTCAGCCCGGAGCGTCTCCACTATCGAGCGAAAGTTCGCGTAATGCGGCCCCATCACGACTGGCACGGCATACTGCGCCGGTTCCAGCGGATTGTGGCCCCCTGCGGGCACCAGGCTACCTCCCACAAACGCCAAGGTAGCGAGCGAATAGATCGAAGCCAATTCACCCATCGAGTCAAGCAGGAAGACGGCACCCGGGGGCAGATCGCACGGCGCACGCAGCCACTCTGAGCGCCTTGTCCACCAGATCCCCGAGCGCTCCAGCAGCTTTGTCACGGCTGCAAAGCGCTCGGGATGGCGTGGCGCAAGCACCATCCTGGAGCCTGGAGTCGCCGCCACAACCCTCGGCCACGCCTCAAGCAGCAGGCCCTCTTCTCCCTCCAGCGTGCTGCCTGCAACCAGCAGGTCTCCTCCGTTGGGGATGTGATCGCGCAATGCTGTTGTTGCCGCTGCCGGGAGCGCTGTCCGCACATCGAATTTGAGGTTGCCGCCGATCCGCACCCGCCCGGCAGGCAATCCGATGGCGATCAGCCGGGTGACATCCTCTTCCGTCTGCGCCAGGGCGAGAGTGATTACGCTCAGAATCTGTCTCCACAGCGCTCGCAGACGCTGGTAGCGCGGGTAAGAGCGATCGGAGATTCTGGCATTTACCACTATGACCGGGATGCCGTCTCTGCCGCATCCTGCAAGAAAATTCGGCCAGAACTCAGTCTCCATCAGAATCAACAGCGCAGGCCGGATGGCGTGCTGGTAGCGCCGTACCACCCAATTGAAATCCAGCGGGAAATAAAAGACCCGGTCATCGCCGAACTTCATCCGCGCCAGCTCCTGGCCTGTTCTTGTCGTGGTCGACACCAGCACCCGGTAGCCGATGGCACGCTCCTGCAACTCCTCAATCAAGCGGCTGGCAGCCAGCACCTCCCCCACCGACACGGCATGCACCCAGATGACAGGACGCATCCCTCGCGCGTCTAAAACTCTACGAGGGAGTCGGCCCAGTCGCTCAGCCAGGCCGTGCCTATACTTTTCCGTAGTCGCGACGCGGAATAGCCAGTATGGCGCGCTCACCACCAGAACGAGGTACAAGGCGGCACTATAGAAAAACAGCAACATTCTATGTTCGAATCCTCTCAATCGCCCTATTTAAGTTAATGACAGGTTCTAAGGGAGAATGATAATCGTCACGTTCATGATGCGCCTTCGACCCGGTGTTCTTTTCGCGGTTCTTGTTTGCCTCTCGCCGCTAGTTGCGCTCGTATCCGCCGCGGCCGATCGGACCCCGCCATCGGTTGAACCGGCAACAAGTTTTCCTGCCGTGGATATCCACGTCGATGAGCATGTGGCCATCGCTGCCGATCCTTATGACACGCATGAGAAGGCCGCCATCTTTCGCGCCGACTACCTGAAATACGGATTCATGCCCATCCGGCTGATTGTAACCAACAACGGCGACAAGCCGATCTCGCTGGCGGAGGCGCGGATCCACTTCATTACAGCCGATGGCGACAAGATTCCTGCGGCCTTGCCGGGGGACATAGAGCGGCGCAGCACGACTGTTTCCAATGCAGGCCGCAGGATCGCGTTGCCTGCGCCCCTGCCCCCGATCCACCAAAAGGTGAAGTCGAAGACCAAGGAAATCGATGCAGACTTCGCCTCGTTCGAATACAGCGCTCTTGCTGTTGAGCCACATACCACCCGCGCCGGCTTCCTGTTTTACGACATGCGGGAAATAGAGAACCCGCTGAAAGGCGCAAAGCTATACCTGCGGATGCTGCGTAGCTCCGACGGCAAAGACCTGTTTTTCTTTGAGATTCCGTTCGACAAGTATCTGGCCACCCAGCCACACCTTGGGAAGCGTACATCGGAGTGAAGTATTGCCTGCTCCCTGTGTGACACCCCGATGGATGTCGGAAGCCTAGCTCTGCTTAGAGCAGAAGCAGGTTTACTGTAAGGTGAGCCATAGATCTCTGCAGGCATGTTCATCAAGGAAATGCCTACATCGCTGACGCTGGATACATCACACTATCCCTGCTTCTGCTCTAGACGCCCTTCTTGGATGGCTCCCATATGAACTTGTGGATCTGCAGGCTCAGGCGTACTTCCAGGCCATCGGCGAGCATCCACTCAACCAATTCCCGGGGATTCAGGAGGCAGTTCTCGGCGCTTCTTTCCGGGCTGGGTGTCTTGCTGAAGGCGGGCGATAGCAGCACCGATCCCACCTTGCCCGCAAGCGAGTGTTCCAGCACAAAACTTCGCGCAAATTCGTAATCGTTACGGTTACTGATTACGAATTTTACTTCGTCGCGCTTCGTCAAGCCCTCAAGGTTGGGCAAGTGGAAGCTGCCACTCTCTCCCGATGCCGGACACTTCACATCGACGATCTTATGGACCCCCGCAGGCACGGCGGCGAGGGATCGCTCCCCACTGGTTTCGATCATCAAGGTGTAGCCCTGCGTTAGCAGCTGCTCCATCAGGGGCAGAAGTTCTTTCTCCTGCAGCATAGGCTCACCGCCGGTAAACTCGATCAGCTTCACCGGCGCCAGGCTTTCGATCTGGGCTAAAATCTGGTCCGAGTCCAGCCTGTAGCCACCTCTGAAAGTGTATTCCGAGTCGCACCAGGTGCAGCGCAGGTTGCACCCGGCCAGGCGCACAAAGATGCACGGCAGCCCGGCGAAACTCGATTCGCCCTGGACGGATTTGTAAATCTCAATAAGGTACAAGCAGCTTACTCATAGTATGTTGCGGTGGTGGTATCGGTTTCGTAAATGGTGCAATCCTTCACGGTGACGCGGCCTGTTGTCATGTCGCTGAGTTGCTTGTTGGTCTCATCGTAAAAGTAGCGCGCCAGGTTTTCCGCTGACGGATTGATCTCGGTAAACGGGGGCAAATCGTTCATCATCTGGTGATCGAGATAATCGATCACTGGGCGCATCACCTGCTTGAGCAGCTTGAAGTCCAGCAACAGGCCCGCCTCGTCCAGGGATTGCCCGAGGAGCGTGACCTGAACCTTGTAGTTGTGTCCATGCGGATTCTCGCACTTGCCGCGATAGTTCCTCAGGTAGTGGCCGGAGGAGAAGCCTGCCTCAACTGTTACTTCATACATGCTGTTCCTCGTCCTGTCCGAGGCGGGTAAGCCCCAGCTTCCATTGTAATGCGGGGATGCCTCGCGAAGCTGCTGTCAGTGGCCGCGTTCGCGCTCGCGCTCGCGACGGCGACGTTCCTCGTTGCGACGATCGACCTGCTCAAACATGGCCGTGAACACTCCGGCCAGTGCCGTCAGCAGCCCTGCAAGTGCCAACAGCAGCCCGGTGGTCTTCCACAGGGAACCATTGCCCGGCAATCCAGGCTGGTAGGTGCTCGAGGTCAACGTCATCGCAAAAGAGACCATTGCAAACAGCAGCAGTGTTCCGGCCAAAATATAGAGGTTACGAGACATAGTGTGTCAACTGGCCCCCATCCTCAATGCTAGTGTAGTGCGTCGGGCGGATAGCGGGAGATGCAGCACGCGGATATCTCGCATCTCGTCGCAATCGGCGTGGGTGAGCACCCGGTAGATCCCTGCACTCCGATTCGCTCGGTCGGGATGACACACTATCGACGACGAGAAGACGCTGGAAACTGGCGCCCAACTACACCACCGCGAAAAAGCGTTCGACCTCGCCAATATCCTGGGTGACGCGGTACGGCGGCAGACTCTCCAGAAACACCTTGCCGTAGCGTTGGCGCATGATTCTTGGGTCAAGCAGCATCAGCACTCCGCGATCCTCAAGCGACCGGATCAGCCTTCCAAAGCCTTGCTTCAGGGTGATGACGGCGGACGGCACCTGGTACTCAAAAAACGGGCTGCCGCCTACGTCTTCGATCGCACGCATTCGCGCTGCTACCACCGGGTCCGTAGGCACGGCGAAGGGCAGGCGGTCGACGATGACGCAGCTCAGCGCTTCCCCCTGCACATCCACCCCCTGCCAGAAGCTCGAAGTCCCAAATAACACCCCATTTGGCGTATTGCGAAACTGCTCCAGCAGCGCCTTGCGGGGTGCGGTGCCCTGTAGCAGAAATGGATAATCCAACTCAGATCGCAGGCGGTCGTGCAACTCCCGCATCTGCTGATAACTTGTGAAGAGGCAAAACGCGCGGCCCCGTGTGATGGAGAGTACGCGGCGAATGCGTCGCGCGGCCTCCGCCTGGTAATTGGCGTCGCGTATATCGGGCATCTCCGGGGGCAGATAGAGGAGTGCCTGCTCCTGGTAGCGGAAATGCGACGGCACCACCAGTTCCCTCGCATCCCGCATGCCAAGACGCTTGCGGATATGAGCAAAGCCCGACTGCACAGTGAGCGTTGCCGAGGTGAGGATCACGCTGGGGTAGTTTTCAAATAGCAGTTCGCTGAGCATTGCCGAGACATCGATGGGCGTGGCCTGCAGATAGGTATTCCGCGAGGCGGTCTTGAAGCCGCCAGCCGAACGCCGCTCGATCCAGAACACGGTGTTGCGTTCATCGGCCTCAAGCAGGAAGCGCAGGTGCTCGCGAATATCGCCCACTCGCTTTTTCAGTCCGGTGGCTTCGTCTACGCCCCGAGTTCTCTCCAATTCGCCTTCCAAACGGTGGAGCGCATTGGTTGCGCCCAGGTAGATGTCGCCGTGCGTTTCGAGAAAATCGTCGCGTCCGTTAAATGGCATGCGCCCATCCGGCCCTTGTGGCAGCACGGCAAACAGCATTCGTGAGCGCTCACGCAGCAACTCCACCGCGCCTTGGATGCCACCGGAGAACGCCTGCTTTTTCCTCAGCATCGCCTCCACATCGCGCGCCACCTCTTCAAAGCGAACATTGCTGAGGCTGATACCGAAATAGCTTGAGGCCACATCTTCCAGTTCATGCGCCTCATCGAAGATCACTGCCGCAGCCTCAGGCAATACGCCTGCGTCGGGCGCCGCCTTCGCCTGCAACTTGATTGCGAGATCGGCGAAGAAGAGGTGATGATTGACGATGATCACGTCGCTTTCGAGGGCTTTGCGCCGCATCTCGGTGATGAAGCAGCGTTCGTAGTCAGGACACTTAGCGCCCAGACAGGCCTCGCTGCGTGCGTCGAGTTTCGCCCACAGAGGGCTATTCTCCGGCAACTCGTCGATCTCCGCCCGGTCCCCGGTCTCAGTCTTCTTTTCCCACTGCGCAATCTGGTGAAACTGGTCGATCTTCTCCAAACCATTCAAAATGGGCTGATCGCGCAGGGCGTAGAGCTTGTGGCGGCAGAGATAATTGCCGCGCCCTTTCATGTAGCAGACCCGCAGGGGTCCCATCATCGACTCCAGAAACGGCACATCTTTGAAGAAGAGCTGCTCCTGCAGGTTCTTGGTGCCAGTGGAGATGATGATGCGGCGTCCCGTGCGGAGGGCGGGTAGCAGGTAGGCCAGAGTCTTACCGGTCCCCGTCCCGGCCTCGACAATCAGGTGGTGATGGTCTTCGAGCGCTCGCTCGACAGCCCTGGCCATCTCCAACTGCCCGCGCCTGAACTCATAGGGCAGGCTGGAGCGCGACAGCGCGCCTCCCGGAGAGAAGAAGTCATGCAGAGACGGCAGCGAAGAGCTGGTGGGAGTGGATGTGGCCACGGGTTTAGCGCATGCGGTGAGCCTTATTTCGGATACACCAAAATAGGCTCCCCGATGCTGCTTCTATCATAGCGGGATTGTCGCGAACTGGACCTGAGAGGGAGCACTGGCGCAAGCCGCCTGGTGACGAGACCATCGCTCGACACACTCTCCGTCTGACTATCGAGTGGATGTGGATTTGACTTCGCAGACAACCAGGAGGCGGGACGATGCCAATCTTGCTAGTAGAGCTCAAGAAATCAGGAGGATTCTAATGAATTCAAAGCAAGACGCAAAGACATACCCCATTGAGGACGCACTCAACGCGCAGAGAGCGTTGCGCGCTGCTGCCGGCCTGGCGCCCGAACAGTTCCCCATCCGGGCTTTTGTCGGGATGATCAGCGATGAAATCGAAGCTCTGCGTGGAAAGGGTTTTTCCGATGAGCAAATCTCCAAGTTGATTCAAGACAACTCAAGAATTCATATCTCGGCCCAGGATATAGCCGATAATTACGCGTCCCCTGAAGAGCGTGGGCATTGACGGCCAGGACGCTACCAGTTGAACCGGCATTCGCAGCCTCGGCAGCGTAAAATCAAACTTGACCAGCAAATCATGTCCGGCCGGATGTGTGCGGCATACGCGCGTCCAGAAGCAGTGGAGCAAGCATTTTGGGAAAAACCACAAGAGTGTCGCGCCGGGGAAGTCCAACCGTAACCGAAGGGCTTCCCCTTATCGCGATCGTCGGCAGGCCGAACGTGGGCAAATCAACCCTGTTCAATCGGCTCACTGGTTCCCGCCGATCCATTGTCGGCGACGAGCCGGGCATCACGCGCGACCGCATATATGGCGAGGCGCACTGGCAGGGACGTACGGCGCGCGTGGTGGATACGGGCGGCATCCTGCCGGACGATGACGACTTGATACCCGCGGCGATCTTTGAGCAGGCGAAAATGGCCCTTGAAGAGGCCGACGTCCTGGTAATGGTCGTCGATGGGCGTACCGAACTGGCCGCACCCGACCTGGATCTGGCTCGCATCCTGCTGCGCAGTGGCAAGCCCTCATTTCTCGCTGTCAACAAAATCGACACCGAGCAGATGGAGGCGGCCGCAGAAAACTTTCGCCGCCTGGGCTTCAAGAACATTCAGGCAATTTCCTCTGAGCACGCCATCGGCATCGGTGATCTGTTGGATCAGGTGTTCGAGGCGCTGCCGCCAGCAGAGGAACCAGTGCAAGAAGCTGCCTTGGCAATCGAGCCAGACGAAGATACCGCCGAAGGCACGGATGAAAACGCGGAGCCGCTCCATCGCACGCATGGTGAATTTGAGCAGCACGAGACCAAGGTCGCCATCATCGGCCGCCCCAACGTTGGCAAGAGCACCTTGCTGAACGCGCTGACCGGCTCCTCGCGAGCCATCGTCTCGCCTGTCGCCGGAACGACACGGGATGCCGTCGACGAGCTGATGGAGTACGACGGCGACAAGTTTCGATTTGTTGATACCGCGGGTATCCGGCGCAAGGGAAAGACGACGGAGATGGCGGAGAAATTGTCCGTCGTCATGGCGAGGCGCCATCTGGAAGCGGCTGACGTCGCATTGCTGATCATCGACGCCACTGAGGGCGTAACCTCGTCCGACGCGACGATTGGCGGGTACGCCCACGAGAGCGGACGCTCGATCATCCTCGTAGTCAACAAGTGGGATCTGGTCACTACCGGCCGAACCGACGGCAAGCCTCCCGCCGATCGCGAGATCTTTGAGACACAGTTGCGGAATGTGCTGAAATATCTCGCCTATGCTCCGGTGGTGTTCATCTCTGCCTCACAGGGCAAGAACATCAAGCGGGTGCTGGAGCTGGTGAAGCAGGTTTCCACCGAGAGACGTAAGCGGGTGACTACGGGGCAGATGAATCGCTTCCTGGAAAAGATCGATTTCCAGCGGGCGTCGGTGCCCATGTCCAAGCGGATGCGCATCCTCTACATGACGCAGGCAGCGGTCGCGCCGCCAACCTTCATCCTGTTTACCGATCGCAACGTAAAGTTACACTTCAGCTTCCAGCGCTTTCTTGAAAACCAGATTCGCGATGCCTTTGGCTTTGAAGGCTCTCCCATCTGGTTCAAAATCAAGGCCCGAAACGCCTAGGGCAGAAGCTGGGTTACTGTAAGGTGAGCCACAGATCTCTGCAGGCATTTTCATCAACAAAATGCCTACATCGCTGACGCTGGATACATCAAACGATCCCTGCTTCTGATCTAGGGCAGCAATTCCATATCGTAGCCACAACAGGTGTCTACTTCCACGGCGTCATCCGCGGGATCCATCGGGGAACGTTGCGGCAGAATTCTTCATAAGACGAGCCATACGTCCGCCGCAGCTTGGGCTCCTCGTATGCTGTGACGAAGAGAGGAAACAGTAGCGCAACGGCCGCAAGATACAGTGCAAGACCGCGGCTGCAAAACAGAATGGCTTGTCCCGCGATCAATGCCAGCATTCCCACCTACATCGGGTTGCGGACATAGCGATAGAATCCGCTGACCAGCAGCACCTTCGTCGGAATGATTGGCACCAGCGTACCCCGGCCCACGCGCACAAAGCGGGCGACAGATTCAAGCAGAGGCATCAGCCCTAGGCAGATCAGCGCGATGGCCGCACCGCGCAGCCATGCGGACTCGGCCGCCCCACGCCAGCGAGTAATCGCGAATGGCAGATAAACACCCACGATCCCGGGGCCTCCGAATAAGACGAAGGCCGCCGAGACCCCCCATCGCAAGAGAGACTTCCGCCGGGGCTCCGTGGGTTCCATGTTGGCTCTTACTTACTCTCTGCCGCGACTGCCGCTTCGGCAGCCTGGAAGCCAATCTTCGAGTGAGTGCCGTCGCAGAACGGCTTGTTACTCGAAGCCCCGCAGCGGCACAAGGACACGGCAGGCTTCCCCGCCAGGTCGATTTCCTGGCCGTCCGTGTTGATCAGCTTGATCGGACCCTCCACGCGGAGGGGACCGTTGGGGCGCAGGGTAATCGTTACTTGGTTCTCAGTCATTGCTTTTCTCCTGATTGATCTCTCACCACCATACCGAATTCCTGAGGATTGCGACCAACCTCACCACACTGGAGGCGGTTCAACTGCCGAGAAAACATTCGGAACCGGCGGAGGATGCAAGGGCAATTGGCCACCATCATGCTGATCTGCCGGTCCCGCTTCCAGCCGGTCGCCCAGCGCGGGATAGCGTGCTCCAAAGAAAACCACGGCGTAGCAAAGTTTGAACACCCCGGTAACTCCGAAGACCGTGACCATGGCTAGAAAATAAAGCAGCAGGACAATGGCCGCAGCCACGACCACATAAGCGAAAAAGAGTATCTGCGCGCCTCCCATCGAGAGCGAGTGATAGAGGACTGCGCCACCGGCATAGGCAAGCAGACCTACCATCGCCACGGGAATGACCAGGATAATACCCAGGCCGGCCGACATCGCCATGCTGACGAGGGTGCGCATGAAGAGGTAAAGCGCCATGGAGCCAACGCTATTCCGCAGCAATCCAAAGAAGCGGCGTAGCGCCGATTCAATTGAGGCGTCCTCTACTGCCATCGACGGCAGCAGAAAGTCTCGGATCACGGCATCCACCAGCACCCCGACGAAGGACAGCACGAGGATCGCGCCGACCAGGGGGAGCACCAGGCCGAACACGACGGATGGATCAGGATGGGACCGACTCATGGTGCGGCCTATGCGGACAAACGCGGGGATGAATGGTCCAACAACCGCCGCCATCATAAGCAGAAAGAGTAGGCCCGCAAGGATGGTCATACCGAAGTAGCGCCACGTCTGCCGTCCATACTTGTTCCAAGCCCGACGGACGCTACCCTGTCTGTAGATGGCGAGGTCGAGAATAGTGAACCGCAAGCGGCAGAGCAGGTAAACAGCGATGCATCCGACCGCAACCCCGACTACTGTCATAGCCACGAGCACGAGCAACAGTCCGGCTCCGAGTGCCCCGGCGGCACTCCATCCATCTGCCAGAAAACTGTTTGCAGGCTGCAGCATAGCGTGCTTGCTATGCGTGAAGGCATTGGCCCCTTGTATGGGGTACGAAATTGCCGCTGAAAGAAAGCCGGATTCGGCCAGCGCCACAAAAAAGCATATCTTTAAAAAGATGCCCAGTCGAAAGGGTGCAGCCAGAATGGAGCGGGTACGCCGGAATGCGGGAGCCAGTGCGTCGACTGCCGAGATAGGTTCGAGTGGAGCTGCATACCCTGGGATCGAGTTCATATCTTGAGATGGCCTCTTGGAGCATTTTCACCGCTGCCATGCTCCGTCTACCCGGCACTGGGTGCAGTTTTTCTAGACGAACAAGCCGCGCAATATCTACTCCGTCGCTTAGATCTACAGTAAAAGTACGCCAGACGATTCGATTGAGGGTAAGCTACAACGGCCGCAAAGCAATTTATTTACCAATGTCCCGCTCGCACCGGCGACGATCAGAGAGCCGCCACCTGTTGCCCTGCCCACCACCCGTCAAAGGCAGTCAGAGCACGTTCGCACTGCACGCGGTGCCGCTCCTTTTTATCACGGATGCGTTTGCGCTCCTCCTCTTCGAGCGGTACCAGCAAGTCGAAAGTGATATTGGCGGGCTGGAAGTGCTGCGGATCGGCGTGCGTAATGTAGTGCGCCAGCGAGCCCAGCGCCGTCTGCCGGGGTACGGGAATGGGCTCCTCGCCTCGCATCATGGCAGCGGCGTAGATGCCGGCAAGCATGCCTGTAGCGATCGACTCGGTATAGCCTTCTACGCCAGAAATCTGCCCGGCAAACAGAATTTCCGGATGCTCCCGGAGGTTGAGCGTCTCGGTCAGCAGGCGCGGAGAATTGATGTAGGTATTGCGGTGGATCTGCCCGTAACGCAGGAAACGCGCATTCTCGAGCCCAGGGATCAGGCGCAGGATGCGAGACTGTTCCCCGAACTTCAGGTGATTCTGAAAGCCCACCAGATTGTAGGAGTCGGCGCGAAGGTTTTCGCAGCGAAGCTGCACCACCGCCCACGGAGTCTTCCCTGTTCGCGGATCACGCAGGCCTACCGGTTTCATGCATCCGAAGCGGAGTGTGTCCCGGCCCCGCCTGGCGATCTCCTCTATCGGCAGGCAGCCCTCGAAGTACTCCATCTTCTCCCACTCTTTTGACTCGACTGCCTCGGCCGTAACCAGCGCATGGTAGAAGACGTCATACTCCTCCGCAGTGAAAGGACAATTGATATAGTCCGCTGTGCCTTTATCCCAGCGCGCGGCAAAGTACACTCGCTCCATGTTGATCGAGTCAGCCTCGACGATGGGCGAGATGGAGTCATAGAACGACAGGTGACCACTGCCCGTCAGCCGGGCAATCTCGTCGGAGAGCGCGGGCGACGTGAGCGGGCCGCTCGCAAGGATCGTGATTCCCGCCCCCGGATCGAGCGCCGTGACCTCTTCCCGGTGAACATGGATGCGCGGCTGAGCTGCGATTGCCTCCGCGATCAAACGGGAAAATTCAACGCGGTCTACCGCCAGGGCATGGCCTGCTGGAACCGCCGACTTGTCAGCAAGACGAATCAGCTCCGAGCCTCCTCGCCGCATCTCCTGCTTCAGCAGCCATGGAGCCGTATTCTCGCTCTCGGATTTGAGCGAGTTGGAGCAGACCAGTTCGCCAAAATCCGCTGTCTGGTGGGCGGGCGTCGTCTTCACCGGGCGCATCTCGTACAGATCCACTTCGCAGCCCATGTTGGCCGCGGTCAAGGCTGCTTCCGGCCCGGCGAGCCCGCCGCCGATGACCCGAATCGGGCTTCTTTCCTGCTTTTTCATGGCAAACGCTCCGAGGTGCCCGCCAGGTTAGGCAGTGCCTCATCGGTAACCCGCATAATGCGCCACTGATCCAAAAACTTCGCCCCGAGACTCTGGTAAAAATCGATTGCCGGCTGGTTCCACTCGAGTACATCCCATTGCAGGCGGGCGCAGCCCTTTTCGACCGCAACCACGGCCACTGCAGCGAGGAGAGCTTTACCGATGCCGCGCCCACGAAACGCGGGACGAACAAACAAGTCTTCGAGATGAATGCCAGCCCGTCCGCGCCAGGTTGACCAGTTGTAGAAGTAGAGTGCCAGCCCAGCGGTGCTGCCTGCCTCCTCCGCAACCAGCGCGCTGAAGCGGGGAGAGGGGCCGAAGCCGTCGCGTAACAGATCTGCCTCGGTCGCCTCGACGGCGTTGGGCTCGCGTTCGTACTCGGCCAATTCGCGGATAAGCGTCAACATCTCCGGCACGTCTTTGGGGGTAGCGGGACGAATATGCATGCTGCTTTTGAGTCTAGACTCTTTCTCCTGCTTGCCCGGTGCGGGGGGTCTCCGGCTTTTGTGCCGCATCCCGGGCCCTCCCTGGGTTCCATTGAATGAGGCATTTATGCGAGGTAAGTCCTCAAAAGCGTAACAGACGTGTCCTGGCTCACAAGCGACGGGTACCGGAGATGTCGTAGCATAAAGTTGTGCAGACGAAGACCAATTCTGGACCCCGCCCCAAGGCAGTTGTCTGCCTCTCCGGGGGAATGGATTCGTCGGTTTGTGCTGCCCTCGCTGCGCGCGACTACGAGGCGTACGCGCTGCACTTCAGCTATGGCCAGCGCACCGAACTACGGGAACTGGTGAGCGCACGGGCAGTTGCCGAGGCGCTTGGCATCCAGCACTTTCTGCCCTTGCAAATGGGATTATTCCGCGAGATCGGTGGATCGGCCCTTACAGACGCCTCAATCCCGGTACCAAACGCACCTGCAGCAGAAGCCATTGGTTCATCTATTCCAGTGACTTACGTTCCATTCCGCAACGCTCATTTCCTGTCCGCCGCGGTCAGTTGGGCTGAGGTCATTGGAGCTAAGCAGATCTTCATCGGGGCCGTGGAACAGGATAGCTCGGGTTACCCGGACTGTCGGCCGCAGTACTACGAGGCATTCCAGCGACTGATTGAGACCGGGACACGCGACGGAGACATCGAGGTAGTCACCCCGCTCATTCGGCTAAAGAAGAGTGAGATCGTGCGCCTTGGCCTTGAACTGAAGGCACCGTTCGATTTAACGTGGTCATGCTATTCCGGCGAAGATCAGGCTTGTGGTTTATGCGATAGTTGCGTTCTGCGGCTTAGGGCATTCCACGACGCGGGGGTGCGGGACCCGATTCCCTACGCAACTAAGGCCGCGATAGGACGTTATTAAAGCCGTGAGAGGCGTAAGCCTTTGAAACATATTTCGATAAGAACCCGTAGCCGGCGCGTTTGCCATTGCTACCCGCTCCAAGGAGATCACATGAAACGGAAGACGACACTTTGGCTGGCACTCATACTGCTCTCCATCATGCCCGTGTTTGCGCAGCAGCCCACCGCGAAGATTCACGGGCACAACCAGGACCCGGTCGGCGCATCCATGGCCAACTCGTCGGTCAAGCTGTCAAAAGACGGCGCAGCGAAAGAAGTTAAATACACCTTTACCGCAGATGCAAACGGTGACTACAAGGGCGAGGAGATTATTGCCGGCAGCTATTACGTCACGCTGCTCAACTCTGAAGGCAAAGAGGTCGATCAGTTCCCCGATGTGAAGTTCGCGCCTGGCGCGGACGTCGCGCAGGACTTTGACCTGGGGCGCCCCGAATACATTTCGAAGCTCTCGCCCGAGCAGCGCAAGGCTGCTGAAGAACTGCGCAAGAAGAATTCTGAAACGATGAAGGAAAATTCGCAGATTAAAAATTTGAACGCCACCCTGAAGCAGGCGCGTGACGACAACAAGGCGAAAAATTACGCAGAAGCCGAGACGCTGATGAAAGAAGCGACTGTGGCTAAGCCGGCGGCATCGGTCCTGTGGCTGGAGCTCGGCACGGCGCAGGCTGGCCAGAAGAAGAATGATGACGCGCTCGTCTCGCTGAACAAGGCGCTTGAGCTTGAAGCAGCCTCGAAAAAGCCAAGCATCGAGATTCAGGGAGCGGCCAGCAACACGCTTGGCGAAGTTTACGCGAACCTGAATAAACTGCCGGAATCGGTCGCCGCATACGATGCGGCCGCGAAGTTTGATCCCAAGGGCGCGGCCATGTATTACACAAATTCGGCGATCATCCTGGACCGTACAGGCCACGTGGACGAGACAGTAGCGGCTGCCGAAAAAGCAATTGCGGCTGACCCAACCCGCGCTATCTCGTATTACCTGAAGGGCAAGGCGCTAGTAGGCAAGTCATCCATCGACCCCAAGTCACAGAAACTCATCGCCCCTCCAGGATGCGTAGAGGCTTACCAGAAGTATCTCGATCTCGCGCCGACCGGCCCCATGGCTGGCGAAGTGAAATCGATTCTGGCGGAGATGAGCTCGCAGGTCAAAACTTCCTACAAGGCACCTGCCAAGGCAGTTAAAAAGTAACCCTTTCCTCAACACAGAAGCGGG
>JANXZS010000011.1 GCA_025355385.1 Acidobacteriaceae bacterium
AAGTTGTTAGAGTCGAAATTGGTTGTGCATATCCGGCTGCCTTGTACCAGCGCCGCACCCGCGTCCCCGTCGTCTAGCCCGGCCTAGGACACCGCCCTTTCACGGCGATAACACGGGTTCAAATCCCGTCGGGGACGCCAAAATTGTAATCGTCATCTAAGTCGGGTGCTAAAAGTCTGAAAAATAGGGGAGTTGAGTCTGTTCCAAATTCCTCCCCGTCAAACTCTATTCCGTTGGGGAAAAGGGTATTCTGACGGCGTTAGCGCTGCTCCAGCGCATTGCCGCAGGTGAAACGAAGGCTGGATTGGCGGCAGAGTTCGGAGTATCTAGACAAACTTTTTATGCCAGCTTAGTGTGATCTTGGTGTGGCAGCAATAACGCCTAGTCCGTACTGTTCCGGGATCAAAGATTGACATGTCTAAAGATGTCTCCCGCGACCACTACTCAAACTACGGCAAAATCCAATTTTCTTACCATCTGTTTAATGTGATCGCCATCAACTGCTCCTGCGCCCGCTTGCGCGAAGTCGGTGAGTTTGACCACTGGCTGTTCAGAAGAGCAGCCACAACAACTGACAAGGTTTTAAATGTCTTGTATTCGGGACAGTCTCCGTAGTGCCATGGAAGAAGGACGTCTTTCCGAATAGAGTCTCGCAGTTGCTGGAAACCCTGACGAAATCGGCCCAGATTGCGTACATCAGTCTCATTCAAATCGATTTCAAGCGATAATTTAACGAGGGTTCCCTCCACACTCGATTCTGCGGCTGCCGCCCTTTTCCATAGCTCCCATCGCCGATCATCGAATGTTTGTGCTTCCCGATCCAAACGATTCCATAGTTTCCATACCGCAAAAAACTCTCCATCCGCAATGTAGAACCGTTGCAAAGCAGTCAACTGCAGTTCTCGACGTTTTTGTCTAACGTTCCACTGATATGCGAGCCGCTGGCCTACTAACCATGTCAACGCCAGCAAGAGAACGCCGGTGGCAGCCGAAAGGGCCGCTTTGATGAATTTGTTTTGACCTGCAGCTTTGATCAATTCGTTTTCACTCATCGGGAATCACTATAACGGCGTCATCGAATAACTGACGGTTTTTGCATGGCTGCCAATGGTTAACTATGCAGGTTCAATACCTGACAGGGATATAGATGCATCGATGAACAAAGGCTAGACGGGGATCGTAACCCCCTGATTCTAGGGCGACGCAAAGCTCTGACGCAGTCGCGCTTCCCTGTAAGGACTTTGCAGCTACCTTAGCGATCCCGTCCACGACAAAAGCAGAGGGAGAAGGACTGGGGGTACCCGCACCGGACGATTGGCTTTGTGCTCCGTTGGGAGCGTAGGCGAACAGACCGCGACGTGAGGTCTTACCGTTATGTGCCATTTAGTTCCTCCTTCGATTTTCGGTTGAAATCTTACCCAAGTAAAAAGCAGCATGGCCAGAGTCGGGTCCACCGTCGCGAGCGGATTCAAGTCCCGCCCGCGTTCTCTCCCGTAGCATGGCCCGCTCGAATTCTGTGAACGATCCGACCTCTGCATCATCATCCGGCCGGCCGGTGTCGTGGTGTCGATGGCCTCTGTGTGGCTGCGGAAGCCGGCCTTGGCTTCCTGAATTCGCTCCATGAGCGTCAGCACATCCCGCAAGGAACGGGATAGCCGGTCCAGCTTCCAGACGACCAAGACATCACCTTCGCGCAAGTGATCGAGCAGACGCTGCAGCTCGGGACGGTTCCAGCGGCCGCCGGTGGCCTTCTCCCGGAAGATGCGTTCGCATCCTGCCTTCTTCAGTGAGATCGGAATGTTACTGGATTGTGTTCTGGACGCTTCTAGAGAACGTCCGCAGAAATGGCTGCAACGTCTCCGCGGCATGCTACCTTACTTACCAGTAAGTATATTTTTATGTCCCAGCGGCGAGCCAACACGACGACTCAGATCCTGAAAGCGGCATCAAAGTTGTTTTTGAGTCAAGGGTTCCGCAACGTAAGCGTCGATTCGATTGCAACCCAAGCGGCAACCACGAAAATAACTGTATATCAACACTTCAAGTCGAAGGAGACGTTGCTTCTCGACTGTCTCGCACTCTGGATCGCAAATCGCGAGGCTGCGCTTGATGCTCGGTTCGGTGAAACCACATTCGCCTCACCCGAGGTGTTGCTGAAAGTCTTCGACTTTATGGAAGCTTCTGTGAAGAAGGCGCAATTCGCAGGATGTGCGTTTACAAAAGCTGTCAATGAGATGGCGGACACTTTGCCGGAAGTAAGACGTGTGGCACAGCAAGCAAATATTCTGTTGCGCGGTCGTCTCGTGGCGCTGTCGATTGCGACTTGCTTGCGGGAACCGGAGAGTCTTGGAGACGGTTTGGCAACTCTTCTGGAAGGCGCGCAAGCGCTCAGCTTGATTGAACACAGGACACGCCCATTCAAGACTGCGCGAGCGACTGCGGTTGAGCTTCTCACCTTTCACGGCTGGACCGGAGCACAGCGAGATGAGATCGTAAAACGGAGGAGTGGGCGACATGTGGATTGTTAAACTTGCTCTGAGCCGTCCTTACACATTTGTGGTTCTATCGCTGCTTCTGTTGATTCTTGGACCGCTTGCGATCTTTCGGACACCGGTCGATATTTTCCCCAATATTAATATTCCCGTTGTCAGCATCATTTGGAACTACAGCGGTCTCTCGCCTGAAGACATGGCGAACTGGATCATTACCCCAACAGAGCGGGGCATCACGACGACCGTCAACGATATCGAGCACGTCGAGTCGACATCTCTGAATGGCGTGGCGGTCGTCAAAGTGTTCTTTCAGCCGCGAGTGAACATTGCGACCGCTGTGGCACAGCTAACGGCGATTTCGCAAACACAGGTAAGACAACTTCCTGCCGGCACCACGCCGCCGTTCATCATCCAATACAGCGCTTCCAGCGTTCCTATCCTGCAGCTCGGCCTCTCAGGACAGGGCTTATCCGAGCAGCAACTGAACGATCTCGGTCTCAACTTCCTTCGTAGCCGGCTCTCAAGCATCGAAGGTGCTTCGATCCCGTTTCCCTATGGGGGCAAGCTACGGCAGGTACAGGTCGATATCAATATGCAGGCCCTGCAGGCGAAAGGTCTATCCCCTACCGAAGTGGTAAATGCAATATCCGCCCAAAATCTTATCCTCCCTTCGGGAACGGCGAAGATCGGCACATTCGAGTATGAGATCGATACAAACAGCGCCCCAAAGACAATTCAAGGGCTGAACGACCTTCCCATCAAGACGGTCAATGGGGCCACGATCTACATTCGCGACGTTGCTCATGTACGCGATGGTTATCCACCGCAGACAAACATCGTGCGAGTCGACGGGCAGAGGGCATCGTTGCTGACGGTGCAAAAGACCGGGAGTTCCTCGACGCTTGACATTATTATGTCTATTCGGGGCAGACTGCCGACCATCCTTGCATCGTTGCCGCCAGCTTTGCGCATCACGCCACTCTCCGATCAGTCTGTATTCGTGCGTGGAGCGATCAGCGGTGTCGTTCGGGAAGCGCTGATTGCCGCCTGCCTGACGGGCGCGATGATTCTCCTGTTTCTAGGGAGCTGGCGCAGCACGGTCATTATCGCAGTCTCTATTCCGCTCTCCATCTTGACCTCGATCATGATTTTGAGTGCTCTCGGCGAAACCATAAACATCATGACCCTCGGAGGGCTTGCCCTGGCGGTTGGCATTCTTGTGGATGACGCGACGGTAGAGATCGAGAACGTTAATCGAAATCTGGAAGATGGCATGGAAACAGAGCGGGCCATTCTGGAAGGAGCGGCCCAGATCGCAGTGCCTGCATTCGTTTCGACGATCTCCATCTGCATCGTGTTTGTTCCAATGTTTTTCCTGAGTGGAGTGGCGAAATACCTCTTCGTGCCGCTCGCAGAGGCGGTCGTCTTCGCGATGCTCGCTTCCTACTTTCTCTCTCGAACAATCGTGCCGACGATGGCGAAGTATCTGCTGAAGCCACACAGCGAAGAGGCGGAGAAGCAGAAACAGTCAAGTAGAAATCCTCTGGTTAGCTTTCAACGTGGTTTTGAGAAGCGGTTTGAAAAGCTCCGCAATGGCTACAAGCGGATTCTCGATCTCTGCCTCCGCAACAGTACGGCGTTGGTGATTGTGTTCTTCGTCTTTAGCATCGGCTCCGCAGCGCTGTTATTTCCGTGGCTTGGACAGGACTACTTTCCCAGTGTCGATGGCCACCAGTTTCTGATTCATGTTCGCGCTCATACTGGCACACGGATTGAGGAAACGGCACGGCTCTGCGACTTGGTCGATAACGAAATAAGACGAGAGATCCCGAAGAAGGAAATAGCAAGCATCATCGACAACATCGGGTTGCCCTACAGCGGTCTGAATTTGTCTTACAGCACGTCGGCTCCCATTGGTCCTGGGGACGCGGATGTCACTGTCTCGCTGGCTGAGGATCACAAGCCTACGGATAAGTATGTAGCGACCCTGCTGACGAATCTTTCGAAGCAGTTTCCCGGCACCGAGTTTTACACTTTGCCCATCGATATGGTCACGCAGATTTTAAACTTCGGTCGACCCGCGTCGCTCGATGTCCAGATCGTCGGGCCGAATATGGCTGGCAACCACGCATTTGCCGAAAAAATCATGCAGGAGATCAAGTACGTTCCAGGTTCCACGGGTCTCCGCATTCAGCAGCCCTTCAACTATCCCCGCTACTTCGTCGATGTCGACCGATCGAAGGCGCAGGACATCGGACTTACGCAGAGGGACACAGCCGGAAGCCTGCTGGTTGCGCTCAGCGGAAGTTTCCAGACCTCGCCAACGTTCTGGCTTGATCCGTCCAACGGGGTCAGTTACAGTATCGCGGTGCAAAGTCCGCAATACAACCTGGACTCGTTGCAACAACTGAAGAATATTCCGCTTACTCCAGGAACTGCGACCCCACCTATTAGGCCGCCGGATGGATACACCGTGAGTGGAGCCACCCCCCAGGCCAGCTTCCAGACCATCGCTAAGCCGGTGCAGGTGCTTGGAGGTATTGCAAGCTTCACGCGTGGCGACGAACTTGCGACGGTGAGCCACTACGACATGCAGCCAGTGATCGACATTTACGGCAGCTTCATCCACACAGATCTTCATAGCGTGGATGTTCAAATCGAAAAGATCATTGAGAAGCACCGCAGTGAGCTGCCGAGAGGCTCGCGGATTGTCGTGCGAGGTCAGGTGGAGACGATGCGGTCCTCTTTCGTCGGGCTCCTCTTCGGGCTTATCTTTTCGATCTTGCTTGTGTACCTCTTGATTGTCGTAAATTTTCAGTCATGGCTCGACCCGTTCATCATCATCGCGGCACTTCCGGCCGCACTGTCGGGAATTGTATGGTTCCTCTTTGTCACCAACACGCATATCAGTGTGCCGGCACTTACAGGCGCGATCATGTGCATGGGCGTCGCGACCGCCAACTCGATTCTGGTGGTGAGCTTCGCCAAAGAGCAGGTTGAATCGGAGTCGATCAGTGCCCAAGAAGCAGCCTTGATCGCGGGCTACACTCGATTTCGCCCTGTAGTGATGACGGCGCTGGCAATGATTATCGGAATGGTGCCATTGGCTCTGGGCCTTGGTGACGGCGGCGAACAGAATGCTCCCCTGGGACGGGCCGTGATTGGCGGCCTTCTCTTTGCAACCGCTGCGACCCTGTTATTCGTCCCAACCTTCTTCAGCAAAATGCATGGCGGACGTGAGAAGGCGAGCCGCGATTCCGAGAAGAAGCTGCCGAAACAGAATCCGAACTCATTACCGCATTCAGGAGATCCGTCCCATGGATAAGGCGCTGCAAGACAAGTTGAGGGACAAAGCGGAGCATACGGGTGATATGAAACCGATCTCGGGTCGTTTTGCCCTTCTCGCGCTATTGGTGCTTCTGGCTGTCGCGGTGCTCGTCGCCATTGGTGGAATCATTCCACGGCTGCACGCTCGCAAAGCATTGGCCGCCGAGACACGGACACTTGCGGCTCCGGAGGTGATCGCTCTGCCTCCGAAGGCAGGCGTGCCTGTGCAGGACATCGTTCTCCCCGGGAATATTTATGCCTATACGGATTCCCCAATCTACTCGCGGACAGACGGCTACCTGGAGAAGTGGTATTTCGATATTGGCGCTCACGTTCGCAAAGGCCAGTTGCTTGCCACCGTCAGTACACCTGAAATCGATCAGCAGCTATTGCAGTCTCGGGCCGACCTTACGACGTCCCAGACGAACGCCCATTTAGCGTCCCTCACAGCGGATCGCTACAGAGACCTATTAAAGGACGATGCGGTTTCGAAGCAGGATACAGAGAACTTTGCGAGTCAGGCCGCGTCGACAGGTTCAGCTGTCAACTCAGCGCAGGCGAACGTGCAACGGCTGGAGAAGCTCCAATCATTTGAGCATATATACGCGCCGTTCGATGGAATCATCACCGCACGAAATGTAGATATAGGGCAGCTCATCACTTCAGGAAGCAATGGTGGAGCTGCTTCCCAGCTCTTTCACCTGGCCGCCGTTCAAATGCTGCGAGTCTATGTGGCTGTGCCCCAGGCCTACGGCGATGCAGCAAAACCCGGAATGGTCGCGGGTCTGACTTTCAACGAATATCCAGGCAAGTCTTTCCCCGCAAAAGTGGTGCGAAGCTCGGGGTATATCGATCCTGCGTCGCGCACGCTGCTTGTCGAGGTGGATTATAACAACCACGCCGACCTGCTGACCCCGGGTGCTTACACCCAGGTGATTTTTCATCTCAAATCGGCTGTCCCAACGAGGACGATTCCTACCTCGGCTCTGATGTTTCGCGCAGAGGGACTACGAGTGGCCACCGTCGTAAATGCAATGAATGGCGAAACCGTAGCAAAACTGGTCCCGATCATCCCGGGCGATGATGACGGAAAGATCATTCAGATCGTGAGCGGTCTGGACGGGAACTCCCAAGTGATCCAAAACCCACCCGACTCGGTAGTGGACGGCGAAGTCGTGAATGTTGTCAATCCTCAGACATCAGCCGCCGGTCCATCAGGAGCAAAATGATGGAGCGATCAATGTGCTTAGGCCGAAGGACCTGGCAGCGAATCCTAGCGCTTGGATCGTTTGCCATGTTGCCGCTTACAGGGTGCCTGGTCGGTCCCAACTATCATCGCCCGCTTGCGGTTACGCCGCCGGAGTTCAAGGAGTTGGCGCCTCCACCCGATCCGGCAAACGGGACTTGGAAGCAGGCCCAGCCGTCTGCGGAGAAGCTCCGCGCGAAGTGGTGGGAACTTTATGACGATGCGCAGCTGAGTAGTCTGGAAGAAAAGGTGGCTAGCTCAAATCAGAGTCTAAAAGCCGCCTACCAAACCTACGTTCAAGCGCGGTCACAGATCAAGGTGGACCGCGCTGCACTGTTTCCTACTGCCGGAGTGGGTTCCTCCGGCGATCGAGTGCGTCTCTCCAGTCATCGTCCGCTGTTAACTCCCGGATCGCAAAACACCCATAGCGACATTACCCTCGAAGGGAGTGCGTCGTGGGAGCCGGATCTTTGGGGAAGGGTGCGTCGCACTGTCGAATCCGCGAGCGCTACAACGCAAGCCACGAATGCCGATTTCGCCAATGTGCGACTTATTCTGCAAGCCGAGCTTGCAATCGACTACTTCCAGCTTCGTGGGCTCGACGCACAGCAACGAATCCTAGACAGCACCGTTGCCAGCTACAAGGACTATCTAAAGCTCACGCAACGTCGCTTCGACGACGGTTTATCTTCCGGTGCTGATCTTGCGCTTGCACAGACACAGTTCGATCAGACCGATGCTCAGGCGACGGATATCGGTGTCGCGCGAGCGCAGTATGAGCACGCGATCGCCAAGTTAATTGGAGAACCCGCGTCCGCTTTCAGCCTCGTGGCCAACTCACGCCCATTCGTCATTCCGACGGTGCCCGCAGGCCTTCCGTCTGAGCTGCTTGAGCGCCGGCCAGATGTGGCTGCGGCTGAGCGTCAAGCCGCTGCAGCCAATGCCGCGATCGGGATTGCGCAAGCTGCGTTTTATCCCAATCTGAATTTAAATGCGAACGGTGGCTTTGAAAGCGTCAACCCAGGTACGCTTATCCAGGGGCCGAGCGCTCTGTGGACCCTGGGTGCCTCCGCTGCGGAAACCCTGTTTGACGCTGGGCGCAGACGTGCCATCAAACAAGAGGCGATCGCTGCGTATGAGCAAGACGCGGCAAATTATCGTGAGACCGTGTTGCAATCATTCCAAGATGTTGAGGATGGGTTGTCCACGGTGAGGATTCTGAATCTGGAGTCGGGACAACAGGCGAAAGCTGTAATCGACTCGGATCGATCCCTACGCCTCTCGACACTGCAGTACAAGCGAGGCTTGTCGAACTACCTACAGGTAATCACCGCGCAAACAATAGCCCTATTGAATCAGCGAACCGCAGTTGACATCACATCGCGGCAAGCTACGGCAAGTGTCCAGCTGATAAAGGCCCTAGGAGGAGGATGGGATACAAGCCAGGTACCACATCCTTAGTCTTGCAAATAATGCCCATGAAGGGCCTCTGCAAACTGAGCACTTCATGGGGTCGTCCCAACACTGACACTGGTGGCGAATTCACGCTGTCTGGGACTGCCCCATGCGATCGTGGTCACGACTGCCGCCGTCACCGACCGCAACGGCGCACTGACCGCGTTCGACCGCTACACCGGCAACCTGCAGCACATCAGGAGCGTGCTAGTGAACGGCGGCTACTCGGGCAAAGCATTTTCTGAAAGCGGAAAGCAAAAGCTGGGCGCAAGCGTACCGATCGCCACACGAAGCCAACTTCACCGTCATACCCAAACGATGGGTCTTCGAACGCTCCTTCGCATGGCGCGAAAATTCAGGAGACTCTGGAAAAAATGTGAACGGAAACTGAATACCAGCCTGCAAATGGTCCATCTCGCCTTCCTCGTCATGATACTGAGAAGATCATGAACAGAATCTTAGCTCCGCGAAACGGGAAGGCTCCAAGAGATAGGCGTCAAAGTTTTTGAATTGGCGGCTGACGAGGGCCAGCGCTGATTGATCCACTCTAGAGGCGCACTCGAGGGAACACTGCGGCTCTTGTGCCGGCCATTGCGCGAAGGATTTCAATCACATCCAGCAGTTGTCGGGCAGCAGAAGAAGCGCGAAAGTCAAAGAGTTCCAGCATTGTCGGCGTGTACCGGCGCATCCGCGGAAAGCCGTTTGAGATGAGGCCCAGGAAGTCGAAGTCTTCCGGCTACGTCAGTTCCTCAGCATCAGAGACCGCTCGCGTTCAGCCCATTTTCACGCGCAAAACTAAAGTGTGCAACAGAGCCATTTTTCTTAGGCGTTCAGTGCTGAGCGGGATTCTGCGTTGGCTGATGGAATCGCCCGACAGCAGGTGCTTTAACTTCGCAGCTGCTGCCTCCAGCAGGGGCAGATTGCTAGCCATTTTCCAGTAACCTCTTGCTCATCATCTCTAGGGCAATTTTCCGCTCGCGAACTCGTACATCCCGCAATGCGTCGACAAGGCTGAGGAGTTCGTACAACGCGGGATCCGCCAGCGCCGCCTCGGCAGCGTGTTTGTAGAGCGGCTCAAAGGAATAGCCGCGCACCTTTCCCAAAACGTAAGGCCATACAGGCACTTCAGCTCCGCTATCGTGAATGAGACTCCGCAATGGCTCGGCTGCGAAAGAAGTCGCCACGCCCCTCGTCAGCTCTCCCCGTACCGCCGGATACACGTACCTCATGCCATGTCCTAATAGTTCCAAAAGAGCTGAGCGATTGACCTTTTTTGGCCCATCGTGTTGCATCAGCCCAGATAGCCGCGCCCTCTTAACGGCCCCGTGCACCTCGGAGCTGGCGACACGAAGGTCGGAAGGAGGTTTCTGAAATGACGACTCTGCTCGGCTTCAAGAGCTTCGACAATGCCGCCACCGCTGGCGTCGAACTGCTGCGTCGCACAATCGTCGAGTCCATTCTCGCCCTCCTTCTTGCCGGTCACAATATATGCACCAGAGCCTGCCCCCGTGTCTCCGAGTGCGGATATCGTATGAAGACTGCGGTTCGACAGCGCAAGATCGGGAGCAACTGTGGGCGATGCGGTCAGCACACAGAATTATGTGTAGTAAAATCGCCCTCAACCTATGCTTGAACACAATCACGCAACTGTCCGGCCGCACACTGGGGCGCTACCCCTTTCGTGGGGCCTAGCCGACCTGCTCATGCGCTTTATGAGGGCAACCTTCACCAGAAATGTAAGTGGGGCGTACGGGTCATTGAGGCTGCCCTAATCTTGATGTTAAAACCTGTGCGACGAGATTCTGGATAGGCTCAAAATGAAACTTACAGACAAAGCACTTTCGTGGGACAAAGTTCAAAACAGTCACCGTCTTATGCTCCTTATAGTTCTTGCGCTTGGCTTACTGAATTTTTTCTGGGGAGAGAAGATGCCAGCCGGCGGCGGCTTGGGATGGGACGGCGTTAATTACGCCCAGATGGTCCGTAATCTAAACTCAATGATCAGTGGGGGGCAACTCAGCAGCTACTACGCACAGAGGATTCTTCCTTCGACTATTGTTCGCGTTATGCTGCTTTTTGCCCGGCTGCCAATGAGTAACCAAAATATCATTCGAGCATTCGAACTATATAACTTGACCCTTCTTATGGGCGCATGCTGGGCTTGGATGCGTGTGGCCAATAAGTTTTCTCTTAGTCTCGCGGGGCGTTGGATAGGATTCAGCGGGATTTTTGTCAACTTTGCAATTTCAAAGCACGCTTTCTATTATCCGGTTCTCACGGACGTTACGGCGATATTCATTGCGATGTTGTTGTTGCTTTTCTATGTTGAAAGAAAAATATTCGCTCTGTTCTTCACAACGGTAATTGGCGCTTTTTGTTGGCCCGTAGTGAGCGTCTGCGGTGCATTCCTATTAGTTTTTATGGGGACTGAGCTTCCCAGGTCTGCGGTTGCGCCAGCATCATCGACCTTTAAGGTCAAATCACTTGCGATTTCGCGTCTGGTGAGACTCAGCGGCCTTGTGGTGCTAACTCTATCAATTATTGGATATATAGTTTTGGTCATGCTAGGACCTTGGTCCGAACACGCATGTAACGTGCCCACACTAATGACGAAAGCCATGTCGCCCAGAACTCTTACTTGTAACAAGTTGCTCACTGGACTTGAACGGTTGTTCACCGCCCTGCCATCTCTCTTCGGCCTGCTAGTTGCGCTTGCAATGCTAGTTGGATCTGGATCGTTTGTTCAGGCTACCCTTGCCAGTCTTCGCAAGGCACGGTTGCCTTTAATGGTGATGGCAATCGCAGCGGTTCTAATCCCCTTCTATATGGTCAAGGCCATTTCAAATCCAGGCATTACGAATGTAAGCAGCTTGCTCCATTTGATTAAATTGGCAATTCTACCGCCAGAAGGAAAGTTTCTATTACCCATCGTTACATTGGGGGTCTATTGGGGACCGTTGGTGCTGTTGCTTATACTTTATTGGGAAGCATTCTGCATCGAAGCAAGGAAACTAGGGCCAGGCATCGTGGCAATCATTGGTATTTCCCTGACCTTGAGCCTTGTCGGCGAGCCGCGCTTCATGACTGTTGGATGGCCTTTCCTCGTGTTAGGCATCGTCCTTGCCTTGGAGGCATCGAGCACGAAGGCATCGTTCAAATATGTATTAGCCGCTCTTACAGTCTTGTACGCGCAGTTTTGGATGAAGCTCAATCTGGCTCCATGGTTGTCGCCTGATTATGAGGAGCTATTAACTTTTCCAAAGCAGGTATATTTTATGCACTTGGGCCTATGGATGAGTTGGTGGGCCTATTGCTTACAACTTGTCGTCCTTATCCTTAGCGCCATATGGTTGCGCAAAACCGTGCTTGGAGTTGGGGTGTCTGGAAACAAGTGCCAAGGTCGAAACGTGGTCCCGCGCGAAGTTGAACCCTGAGTTGGTCGGCGATGGGCAATGTGATGCTAGTGAGCGTATATCCATCCATCCACCAGCGCCGATATAATCGGGATGTCGCGATCATGAAGTTGTCAATAGTACCTTCTGAACGCCCAGTATTACCGTCCGCTCTGTGCAGTTCTACATTGATTGCTGGATGCTCGACGAGTAGGCCAAGATAGACTCCCGCCTCGAAGTCGGTAGTTCTGATTCAAATAACCTAGCGCAGCCATCGGTTTGGGATAAGCACGTGCTAATGATCCAACCGCTTTGATGGTCAATGATCATCTGCGAATCACTAACGCTCGAAATCTGTGGAATTCAACGTTTTCTTGTGGAGAAGGCAAGGTCTCATTCCGACCTGCGGCTACGTACTCTCCATTGCAATCGGCTTGGCGTCAGGCTCCATTTCTGTAAGCGGACGTCCAAAAGCAATCTTCGGATAGACGTTCGTGAAAGTGTCGATCGTAACCTCCAATAGGGCTGGTGCGCTGGGATCTTCCCATAGCGCGCGCAGCCCTTCGTCCACCTGACGCTCATTGACTACGCTGAAGCCCGGGATACCGAACGCCTGCGCCACGCGTGCGAAGTCAGGCGTATCGTATCCCCACAGGGTCGACTGGTATTGCTCGTTGAAGTAACTTTGCTGGAACTGGCGCACCATTCCGTGGCAGTGGTTATTGATGACAACAATCTTGACCGGGAGACGATTGCGGACGATGGTCTGCAATTCCTGCAAGTTGCACTGGAACCCTCCATCGCCAGCGACCACAACCACCGGACGTGGCGCTACGGAGGCCGCTGCACCGATGGCCGCAGGCAAAGCAAACCCCATGGAGCCCATGCCGCCCGATGTCAGCCAGCGCTGGTCGGCGCCTATTTCAATCGATTGCGCAGCCCACATCTGATGCTGCCCGACATCAACAAGGTATGCGGCAGCCTGCTGCGAAACAACGGAAAGCTGATGCATGAAGACGTTAGGATTGATGCCTGTAGCCGTGCTCAGTTCCAGCCGGTCATCGTACTTCTCGCGCAATGCAGCGATCTCTGCGTGCCAGCGGGACCAGTCCGAATGCTCAATGCTGCCCAACTCCTTCGCGGCAGTCTCAAGAAATGGCCTGAGCTCGGAGAGCACGGCGATGCAGCCGGGGATTCGATTATTGATTTCTCCAAACTCACAATCCACGTGGACTATGACTCGATCGCCTTTAAAAAAAGCAGTGTCATTCCCGGTCTGACGTATATCCAGCCGGCTGCCAAGCACCAGCAGCAAATCACTATTTGCAAGGGCGTGATTCGCCCAGCGGTTTGCGTAGCTGCCGATCATGCCGACCCGCAGCGGATGGCCGTACGCCATCACGTCTACGGCCAGCAGGGAGTTCACGACCGGAAGTTCCAGTTCCTCCACGAACCGGTGGAACGCCTGTAAAGCATTGCCGGCCCGGACCCCGGCACCTGCCAGAACGAGCGGCCGTTTGGAGCCCTTCAAAGCAATCCTTAGCTGTTGCCAGACTGAGGAATCGATCGCCGATACAGAGGAAGGCACACTCGGCGCACTTACTGGATCGGGGACATCGATCACGGAGTTCTGAATGTCCATAGGAATATCCAGCAGAACAGGACCCGGTCTGCCGGCAGTCGCCAGATCGAATGCGCGTTCCAGAAGCTCCGGAACTTCCTCCGGCGTGCGGATCTGCCAGGAGGCCTTGGTAACCGGCTTTGACATCGAGACAATGTCGCTCTCCTGGAAGCCGAGCTGCCGGATCGCCCGTTCGCCCCGAAGCTCGTGCCGATTGACCTGCCCCGTGATAAAAACGGCGGGCGAAGAGTCAAAAAAACAGCTTCCTACGCCAGTGAGCAAATTGATTGCGCCCGGTCCGCTGGTAGCCATCGCCACTCCAGGAACACCAGTCAGACGCCCTGCGGCGTCGGCGGCGAAGGAAGCGGCCTGCTCATGATGAACACTGAGAACACGAATTTTCTGAAACTCGTAAAGCGAGTTCAACAGATGCGTAGTCATGCCGCCCGGCAGCTCAAAGACCGTTCTCACACCACGGCTGTAGAGGAAGCGTGCAACGTAGTCGGTAACTTTCATCACACACGCTCCTTCAACGTTTTCTCGAACTTCGGGTCTTCTGGCGAAGAGGCGATGGCGGGCGAGTCCCCGCCTGAGGCTCGCATCACCGTCTCGTACCTGGCGATCTGGCCGAGCGTGAACGCATGCATGTCCGCCCCCCGATGCCACGCCTGATACCAGTCCACCAGCCACTCCAATGCGGAGTGCAACTTCAACCGCGGCAGCCAGTGCAACTGCGACCGAGCCTTGCTGGAGTCCAGCTTGAGATATCCCGCCTCATGAACGCTTTCAGACTCGTCGGATACCCAGCTCGCGCCGTTGCCCCAGCGACCAGCCATCTCGGTGGCAATTCGTCCCACCGGCCACGCGTCGTCATCCCACGGACCAAAATTCCATGCGTCCGCAAACTCGATGTCTCCTGCCAGCAGGCGCTCGCCAAGGGTCAGGTATCCCGCCAGCGGCTCCAGTACATGCTGCCAGGGCCGAATGGCAAGGGGGCTCCGAACTAGAACAGGCTCACCCGACAGAAATCCGCGGATAAGGTCGGGCAGCAGCCGATCCTCTGACCAGTCGCCACCGCCAATCACGTTGCCGGCCCGTGCGGTTGCCAGGGCAACACGGTGAGTGGCAAATCTTTCCGGCGGAAAGAACGAACTGCGATAGGATGCGGTCAGAATTTCAACACAAGCCTTGCTGCTGCTGTAGGGATCAAAGCCGCCCAGCGGGTCGGTCTCGCGGTAGCCCCAATGCCACTCACGATTCAGATAGCACTTGTCAGTTGTGACGATCACGGCAGCGCGAACCGATGGCACTGTGCGGATCGACTCCAGGACATTCGCCGTACCCATGACATTCGTGCTGTAGGTTCCCACCGGATCGATGTAAGAACGTCGCACCAGCGGCTGCGCGGCGAGGTGAAAGACAACCTCGGGCTGGAATTCGCGCATGGCGCGATCCAAAGCCGCTGCATCGCGCAGGTCGCCGCGTATGTCTTCGATGAACTGGCCTACACGCGCGGTAGCGAACAAACCTGGCTCCGTCGCAGGATCAAGCGCATAGCCTCGTACATTGGCGCCCAGGTGTGCCAGCCATAAAGCCAGCCATCCACCTTTGAAGCCGGTGTGCCCGGTGAGGAAGACCTTTCGCCCTTGCCACGCGCTCTTTACCAGGTCTTCCATGGCGCCTTTCCAGTGCTCCACAACTCTTCCAGATGTTGCTTATCGCGCAGCGTATCCATCGGCTGCCAGAATCCGGAGTGACGATAGGCATGCAGATTCTTCTCGCTGGCCAAACGTTCCAGCGGGCCACGCTCCCACATCGCCGCCTGGTCCTCCGGAATAGTCTCCAACACCTTCGGAGAGAGCACGAAGAATCCTCCGTTGAGCCAGCCTCGATCGGCGGATGGCTTTTCCTGGAATCTATGGACCTCTGTACCCTCAAGTCCAAGCAGGCCGAAGCGGGCGGTAGGCTGGACGGCAGTCAACGTAGCCAGCTTACCGTGACTGTGGTGAAACTTGATCGTCGCCGAAATGTCCACATCCGAAACCCCGTCGCCATAGGTCATGCAGAAAGCATCCTCGTTCGCGATATGGTCAGCCACCTTCCGCAGCCGGCCGCCCGTGCCGGTGTCTTCGCCCGTCTCCACCAGCGTGACGTGCCAGGGCTCGGTTGTGGAGCCATGCACTTCCATCCTGTTTTCGGTCATGTGGAAGGTAACATCGGCGGTGTGAAGAAAATAATTCGCGAAATATTCCTTGATCACATAGCCCTTGTAGCCAAGGCAAATCACAAAATCAAAGATTCCATGGTGCGAATACATTTTCAGGATGTGCCAAAGGATGGGACGGCCACCTATTTCCACCATGGGTTTGGGGCGTACCGAGGTCTCTTCGCTGATGCGCGTTCCGAGTCCCCCTGCAAGAATAACCGCCTTCATGCTCACCTCGGATTCGTCTAGTTGCCGCGAGCTGTCTTCTAGCTTCTGTTCGCGAGGCTACGCTATACTTGGATGTATCGAGTAGGAAGCGTCATGCAGGCCGTGTGCGCCTTTTCAGCCCTCATCTCGAGTATACCGCTCACTCGTTAAACCCCGAATCCGTAAGCATTCATTGCACTTCTACACCAGAAGGAGCTAACCATGAGCGAACGTGCCGAACAGCTTCGCAAGCAAATTCTGGATCTCACCGCGGAATACCATGCAGAAGCCTTCCCGCAAAAGCCGTTCGAGGCGGGGCAATCATCGATACCAGTCTCTGGAAAAGTGATAGACGGCCAGGATCTTAGCCAACTGGTGGACTCGGCCCTGGACTGCTGGTTCACAACGGGACGATTCGCCAAGGCTTTCGAGAAAAAGTTGGCACGTTTTATTGGCGTGCGGGGCTGTTCGCTGGTCAACTCCGGCTCCTCCGCGAATCTGCTCGCGCTTACCGCACTGTCCTCCCCCAGACTTGGTGACCGCCAACTGAAGCCTGGCGATGAGGTCATCACGGTCGCCGCCGGATTCCCAACGACCGTCAATCCAATCATTCAAAATCGGCTGGTGCCGGTGTTTATCGATGTCGCGCTGCCTACCCTCGAAGTGGATGTGACACAGCTTGAGAAGGCGCTCAGCTCGAAAACGTGCGCCATCATGATCGCGCACACCCTTGGCAATCCCTTTGATCTGGATGCAGTGATGAGCTTTGCCGGAAAGCACAAACTCTGGGTCATCGAGGACTGTTGTGATGCCCTCGGCGCAACCTATCGAGGACAGAAAGTCGGCACCTTCGGGGACCTGGCCACGCTCAGCTTCTATCCGGCGCACCACATCACGATGGGGGAAGGTGGGGCGGTGCTCACCAACACGCCTCTTCTCCAGACGCTCGTAGAGTCTTTCCGCGACTGGGGCCGCGACTGCTGGTGTGAGCCGGGCTGCGATAACACCTGCGGCAAACGCTTTGACTGGCAGCTAGGCACCTTGCCACATGGCTACGACCACAAGTACACATACTCCCACATCGGCTATAACCTGAAAGCCACAGACATGCAGGCAGCCCTGGGTCTCTCGCAACTGGATAAGGTAGAGCATTTCATCCAGGTTCGGCGTGACAACTTCCGTCACCTTCGTCAGGCGCTTGAGCCCTTACAGGACGTTCTGATGCTGCCAGTCGCCACCGAAGGCGCAGATCCCAGCTGGTTTGGCTTCCCATTTGGCGTTCGCGAAGACGCCCCATTCACACGCGATCAGCTGGTCAAGGCGCTAGAAGCGCAAAAGATAGGCACACGTTTGATGTTCGCGGGCAATCTTCTGCGCCAGCCTGCCTATGACGGCATTGAGTTTCGCAAGATCGGCAATCTCCCCAACACCGATTTTGTCATGCGGAACATTCTCTGGATCGGAGTATTTCCCGGACTCAATTTCGCGATGCTCGACCACATTGCCCAAACCATCGCGCAGTTCGCCTCGCAGGCAAAGGCGCTGGCGGTGCTTTCTTGACGCTATGAGTTCTGTTTTGAATCCCCTAATGACCCCGCCGATTGATCCCCGCGATCTCGACGAGATTTGCGCACGGAATGAAACTCTTTGGGACGGCATCCGGGGCCAGCGTGTCTTCCTTACCGGGGGCACGGGGTTCTTTGGTTGCTGGCTGATTGAGAGCTTTAGAGCAGCCAACAAACGCTTCGCCCTGCACGCGGAAATCACCGTGCTTACGCGATCGCCGGAGAACTTCCGGCGCCGCTGTCCTCACCTCACGGAAGATCCCGCCGTCTCTTTGCTCGAAGGAGATGTGCGTTCCTTCCGCTTTCCTGAAGGGGAATTTCCCTTTGTCATCCACGCCGCTGCGGAGACCGGCCAGGCTCGCAATAGCCTCGAGAGAAACAATGCACTGAACATGCTCTCTACCATTTGCGATGGCACGCGGAACACACTTGAGTTTGCCGCTTCGCACGGAACACGCAAATTTCTCATGGTCAGTTCCGGTGCAGTCTATGGCATCCAGCCCGCTGGCATCTCTCATCTTCCCGAGAGTTACCATGGCGGTCCAGACCCTTGCTTGGCGGGCAGCGCCTATGGAGAGGCCAAGCGTGCAGCCGAAGCCCTTTGCGCTGCCTACGCGACGACCTCCGGCCTGGCCTGCAAGATCGCACGCTGCTTCGCCTTTGTGGGACCGCATCTTCCCTTGGATGGGAGCTATGCAATCGCGAATTTCATTCAGAGCGCTCTCAACTCGCGCGCGATTCGCATCCACGGCGATGGCACTCCGCTGCGTTCCTACCTCTACGCTACAGATCTGGTCGTGTGGCTTTGGACCGTGCTGTTTCACGCGCCATCTCTGCAGCCGATCAACATCGGGTCCGCGCAGGCGATCAGTATTCACGACCTTGCTGCGGAGGTGAAATCGTCTCTGCAGCTCGACCTCAAGATCGAAATACTCGGTCGTCCCTCGCCTGGCGTGCCGCCTGCACAGTATGTCCCTTCCGTGCAAAGAGCATACGAAGACCTGGGATTGAAGCAAACCGTAGAATTGAGAGAAGCGATCCAGCGAACGGCAGAGTGGTATGGGTGGACGAGATACTAAGGAGTGGCGCCTCTTGAAGCTAATCAGCATTGTTAGTCCGTGCTATAACGAGCAGGACAACGTCGAGCAGCTCTATCTCCGCACCCGGCAGACACTCTCCCTTTTCCCTCAGTATCGTTACGAGCAC
The DNA here is from genome assembly GCA_025355385.1 of Acidobacteriaceae bacterium. GTDB lineage: Bacteria > Acidobacteriota > Terriglobia > Terriglobales > Acidobacteriaceae > JANXZS01. The sequence continues at coordinate 18,718 of JANXZS010000011.1, forward strand.
ATTTTTATAGACAACGCTTCCACAGACAATACGGTAGGGATCCTGCGCGAACTTGCCGCCAAGGATGCGAACGTGAAGATCATCGTGAATGCGCGGAACTTCGGCCATCTTCGCTCCCCTCAGCACGCCATTCTGTGTGCTGAAGGAGACGCGGTCGCTATGCTGCTTTCCGATCTTCAGGATCCACCAGAATTGATCGGCGAGATGATCCAGGAGTGGGAACTAGGAACTCCGATCATCGTAGGCATTAAGAATACGAGTGAAGAGAATGGGCTTATGTACAGGGTCCGCAGCCTGTATTACCGTACGGTGGCAAGGCTTACCAACGTAAGCGTTTTTGAGCACTACACTGGCTTCGGCCTTTATGACCGAAAAGTGATCGATATACTCCGCACTCGTTTCCGGGATCCTTACCCCTACTTTCGGGGCATGATCGCCGAGATCGGCCTGCCCCACAAGGTCGTCTACTACAACCAGAAGCGGCGCCAACGCGGCATCACCAAGAATAATTTCTACACCCTCTATGACCTGGCAATGCTGGGCATCACCAACTTATCCAAAGTGCCCCTCCGCCTCGTCACGTTCACCGGTTTCATCTTTGCTCTCTTGAGTGCTCTCATTGGCACCGGCTACCTCCTCGCGAAGATCCTCTTCTGGAACCACTTCAACATCGGTATTGCTCCAGTCGTTGTGGGTCTCTTTTTCTTCGGGTCCGTGCAACTGGTTGCCCTTGGAGTCATTGGCGAATACGTTGGTTCGATTCACACCATGGTGCAGAATCGTCCCTTGGTTATTGAGAAAGAGCGCATCAACTTCAAAGAGACATTGCAGCGATGAGCGACCTTCTGGCGACAACAGTGAGGAGTGGTATAGCCAGGCACATACCACCGGCGCAACTCGTTCGTTACATCGTGGTCGGCGGATGGAATACGCTCTTTGGCTATACCTGTTTCTTCCTGATGAACCGCTGGCTGTCACGTGTCATGCCAGCGTACTCCTACATTGCCGCCAGTCTTGCATCCAACCTGATCAGCATCACCGTAGCTTTTCTGGGCTATAAATGGTTTGTATTCCGAACCAAGGGCAACTACGTCCGCGAATGGCTGCGTAGCTTGATCGTCTACAGTGGAACTATTCTTTTCTCTGCCGTGGCCCTGGGTCCTCTAGTCGGACTGATCCGCCATACCACCCGGTTTCAAACTCAAGCTCCTTACATTGCCGGCGCTTTGGTCGCGATATTCACCGTGATCAGCAGCTTTTTCGGCCACAAGCACATTTCATTCCGGCAACCTCAATCAGAAACCGACTAGAGCAGAAGCAGGGTTACTGTAAGGTGAGGCGCAAATCTCTGCAGGCATTTTCATCAAGAAAATGCATACATCGCTGACGCTGAATACATCACACCATCCTTGCTTCTGCTCTAACCGATACTTTAAAGATCAGAGCCTCTTACTCCGAACACAAGATGTAAAAGGTCGGATCGATGTCCATCGACGCCCGCCAGCAACGAATCGCCTCTTCATATCTGCGCTTGTCGTAGTACAGATTTCCCGGGTAATACGCTGCCTTCGCGTCTCGGGGGATAGGCATGTACCGCCGCTTCAAGCACGACCATTTCTTCCAATCGTGCGGGAAAGCAATAGGGCGACGGAGCACTTGCCGCCGATTGCGAGTACTCAAGAGGTCATAGCCGCCAAAAAAATCATATTTAGAATCAGTAACCATGTAAGAAGTGGGTACGGGAATGTTCCTGTACCAGGACAAGTCCACGCCCTTGCGATAGTCCACTCCATAGTAAAAATCAAGAGCGATGGAAAAGGATGTCAATGCCCGCTTGGCATGATCAGCCACAACAGTGACATCAGCAGGAAAGAACGCCTGATATTGCTCGTGGACCCGCACCCCAACGTTGGCCCACCAGAGAAAGGTTCGCGGCAGTGGTGTTCGGTTAAGAGACGAGCCTTTGCCTCCACGATCGACTTGCCCGGATAGAGGCAGACGCCGACCATTCCCTTTTGCGTGCTCATTGAGTCGTGCTCGCTGAGCCATACCGTGCAGTTCCCGTCCTCACTACGCTCAATGCTGGCGTGTACCGGCATACAGGTGGAGGGAGTCTTATCACCGATGATGGATGCACACCACCGGTTGTAGCAGCCATCGCACACGCGATGACGGTCCTAAGCAAATATCACCTTAAATGCGATTGCGTGGTTGGAGGGCCTCTCCGACGGTAAATCCACCGTGAGCGCGTTCGCATCCTGCTTCCATCGGACACGGTCCTTGTAGCCCAGCAAATCTACATTCTCGATCTTGCCGGGTGATTGCGGACTAGAGCTTCCCAGCGCCTTAACTACTGCCTGCTTTTCGGGCCAGCCCATGACAAAGGCATAAAGGGTGCTGCCTTTCGCCGTGAAGCGAGTGTCCGCTGCAGTGAGTGCGGCGCGGTCATTCTCGTTGAAGCCGCCGCCCGGCTTCTGCCTTTGAGTGCTCGGCCCTTCACCATAGATCTTCCACGGCCGGGTGCCGTAGATTGCTTCGCTATTTACAGCCATCCAATCAGTAATACCTTCCACCACTTGGAGTTCATCTGAATCCAACTTTCCGCTGTTCGGCAGTGGAATGTTCAACAACAGATTCCCGTTTTGACTTACTATGTCCACCAGCAAATCGACTACGGTCTTCGCCGATTTGTAGCCATGTTTCTGGTAAAGATCGATGTTGTAATGCCAGTCGCCGATGCACGTATCAGTCTGCCAGGCAGCAGGCTTCAGCTCATTCGCCAATCCCCGCTCGATATCAAGCACGCAGGTTCCGATCGCGCAGTCTTTCGGCTCCTTGCTGCTGTACACCGCCTGAGTCTGTCCACCATGCAGCCTCGCGCTTTGATTGAGTAGATTAGCCACTGTACCGCAACCATAACTTTCAAACGGCAACGCTCCGTCCGTGTAGAGTAGGTCCGGCTGGTAATTGTCAACCAGGTCCTTCATGCGCAGGAACCAGTGATGACGCCAGGAGTCGGGGATGCCATCCGCGTTCCATTGAAAGTCTTTCGGATGAGACCACATTGCCGCACCGGCATCGTGATAAATATCCGAATACGCTGAGTTGGTTCCGTCATAGGGCACGCCTGCAAGCGGACCTACCGCGTCGCTGCCGTGGCTTACGCCGAACCACTTATAGCTAATCCATAAGTGCTCGCTGACTCCGAACTTGAGCCCGCGATTCAGAGCTGCTTTGCGCCACAAACCAACTATATCTTTGTGTGGCCCTATCTTGACCGCGTTCCAGCGGTTGTACTTCGAGTTCCATAGATCGAAATTGTCGTGGTGCACGCCCATGCTGACAAAGTACTTTGCACCGGCCTTCTTATAAAGACCCATCAAGTATTCAGGATCGAAGTCAGCGGCCTTCCATTGTGGACAGAGATCTTTGTACCCAACTTTGGAAGGATGTCCGTAACGGGCAATATGGTAGTCATATTGAGGACTGCCTTGGATGTACATGTTGCGAGCGTACCAATCTCCGTGTTCGACCGCGGACTGCGGACCCCAATGCGACCATATGCCGAACTTGGCGTCACGAAACCAGTCTGGGATTTGATACCCCTGGAGTGATTTCCGGGTTCCCACGAATGGACCTTTCTGGATGTCTAACGTGGCCTCTGCATTCAGATTGCGTCGCAGCGTCAAGGCCGCCGCTCCACCCGCCAATGTCGCGAGCATACTTCGTCGGGTTATATACATATTTCCTGTATCCCTCTTTTAGGTATTGACGACCCAATATAGCGCTAAAGCTTGCGTATAAGCCAAGCTTTTCGCAAGACAAGCGACTACTCGTTCAAAGTCGCACAAAGGAAGAAGATTGTTTGTGTTGTTCGACAGTCTCCAACGGGAGGCAGCGGCGTCATCTCTTCACCTTGTTTTGACAGATCTTCGGCGA
>JANXZS010000102.1 GCA_025355385.1 Acidobacteriaceae bacterium
GGGGTGTGGAAAGCATGGAAAGCCATAAAGCCGGCTTCCCACCCTTCCCACACCCCTTGGAAATCCCTTCGGGCTTCCCACATTTCCACGGCTTCGACGACGAACGATATATCTCTTAGGACCGGCTACCCCAGCCGCAAATCCTCAACCAGAGCCACTTTCACCGCAAGGGGGTTGTAAACCATGTGCCCCGTCCAGAATGTAAACCATGTTCCGGTACACTCAAGGGGCGATTCGCGCAGCAAGGGCATCGAGCGGAGTCGTCTGTTAGCTGTGGAGTTAGCTGCTGCCGTGCCTGTCGTTCGAACGTCAGAGTTTCCCCTTACACTGATAGTGTTGTTGCCCAACAAGCGCCAAGTAGAAGTTCGCCGCGGCCTCGATCAGGACACGCCGGCGCAGTTACTGACAGTGTTGGAGAAGTTGCAGGCCGTGTTCGGAGTAGGCGCGGCTACGCGCAACTACCTTGCACCGGGTGCGACCGACATGCGGAAAGGCTTCAACGGGCTCTATGGTCTGGTCCGCGATCAACTGTTATGCGACCCATTGAGTGGCCATCTCTTCTTGTTTTCAAATGCACAGCACAATCGGTTGAAGATACTTTTCTGGGACCACAGCGGGATATGGGTTTGTGCGAAGAAGCTGGAGAAGGGACGTTTTTACTGGCCCGAGTCAGACACGGCCGAGAACAAGATCGTGTTGAGCCATGAAGGACTGGCGCTACTTCTGGGTGGGATCGATCTAGATAAGACAAGGCAGCGATGGTGGTATCACAGAGTTAGTTCAGAAGAACCTGGAACTACACGGAATAGCATGTAAACACTGTACATAGTGCTTGTAAGCAAGATGCATTACTGCTATTCCATAAGCATCCGTGAGTAAGCCTTTTAACCCTTTTGTACATTCGCACTCGCCCACTCCTGATGCAGAGATGATTATGCAACTCAGGCAGCAACTGGACACAACTTCACGACAACTGAACATAACATCGCAGCGGCTGCAGTTTGCAGAGATGATGATCCTTGTTTTGAATCAGAGGATGCGTCTGGCCCGCATCGCTAAGTACGGACCGGGCAGTGAGAAGCTGAGCGATCGGCAAATTCGGTTTGATGTAAATCTGACGACCCAGGATCCGACGTGGAGTCACGTGAAGGTCCTCTGAGCTGCCCCCCCGGACAGACAACCGTAAGCTCGACACGCGAAACAGCAACATCGAATTTCCTCAGCAGGTGAACCTGTGGTTTGCCGGCAAGATTGCAGACCATTTGGGCAGCCATACGCAGACACGAGCGCGGCAGCTTCCTCGTTACCAGCAATCTGCCGTTTTCGAAGTGGAGGGGATCTTCAAGGACCCGATGACGACCGCGGCGGCCGTCGATCGGTTACTTCACCACTGCGTCATCCTTGAACATCCCCAGCTACCGGATCGATCAGGCCAAAAGAACCGGGACTCGGGACGGATACCGGCGAACCCACCTGACAGAGCGCAGTCGGCCACCCATTGTTACTTGCGGGTGTTACTTGCCTCTAGAGGTGCAAGGAATAAGCATCCAGATCTAATGTTTGTTTAATCGAAAGAATGCTTGACGTCACACAAAGAAGTAATAACAATGCTTGGCATGCTCGCGCGTGGATGTTGTTGTGCTGTTTCGTTGGTTCATCCAGGGAAACACACATTAGGGGTCCACGATTCGAAAGCAAGACGACTCTCGAATCCGAACCATAAAGGGAAATCTGAATGCGGTTTAAACCACTCACCTTACTAGTAGCCGTGTTTTCTTTTCTGGGCATGTTGCCCGCAGCGGCTCAACAGGCAGTGGAAGAACCGGCGCACCCATCCATCGAACAAATCGTTCGCGAATATATTCTGCAGCACCCAGAAGTGCTTATCGAATCGATGCAACTATATAAGGCGCGCGAACAAACGGCGCAAAGCGAGCAGTCCAAAGCGGCGCTCTCCACCAGTCTCAGCGATCTGCAGCAGGGCCCATCGTCTCCCGTGACAGGCATGGCCGGTGGACTGACCATCGTCGAGTTTTTCGATTATCACTGCGGATACTGCAAGAGGGCCGAGGGCACGATTCAGAAATTGCTCGCGGACCATCCTGACATCCGCCTCGTGTTCAAGAAGTTTCCGATTCTCGGGCCGGAGTCGACGTTGGCTGCTAAAGCCGGCCTCGCTGCCAACCAACAGGGCGGCTATCTGAAGTTTCATCAAGCGCTGATGACCCTGACCGGGCCGATCACGATAAATGCGATCACGGAATTGGCAGGCGCGCAGGGGCTCGACGTCTCGAAGTTGAAGGCCGACATGGAATCGCCCGAGGTGCAAGCTATTCTTACGCGAAATCATGATCTGGGCCACAAGGTGGGCGTGAGATCCACTCCCAGCTTCGTTATCGGTTCGGAACTGATGGCGGGAGCGATTGACACCGCGACTTTCGAGCGGCTGATCGCGCAAGCTAAGCCAGGCAGTGCCCCGCATGCTGGCCTCAATAAAGAAAACAAGGAAGGGGAGGAGAGGAACGCTGCAAGCAGGGAACACAACTGATCGGTTCTGCCTTCCCCAATAAAACATCGGCGCCTATGCGAAGGGCTGTGATTAGCGGAGCAACCACTTGTTAGCCAACGGACAGAGAGGATCAATAGTATGAGGAGATTACTGTTCTTCGTAATTGCTACCGCACTATTGGTAGCGCCCGCGCTTGCGCAAACCCGCAGAAACGATATAACGATTAACGAATTCCGCCAAACCTTGGTGGACTTGGGATCCTTCATCGACGCGCAAAAAGGTACGGACTTTGCCCATCAGTTTCAAGCCATAGACGATGACACGCTCAGAAAATTGTATCCAGCGGTTCCGGATGGGCGCCAGTTCCAAAGCTTGGTTTCGAAACTGAACCGGCACAAAATGGGGGTGCGGTCTGGGAATCAGGCGAGGCCCAACTTCAATGGGGTCACACCCTTCGTCGCGACCCCTGGTTGTGGTGCGCCCAATACGATCATCGCGGACGGGGGAGCATGCACGCCGGCTTACCCGGACCCGACCGACGGTGCATGGAAATTTATGGTGAGCCCTCTGATCGGCTATGTTGACACGAATGGCATTCCTGCATTCTCCCCCTCGGATTATGCCTCCGTGAGCTCGCAGCAATGCAGCCTAGATGCCGAAGTTACTCTGCAACAAGTCTTCGTCATCCTCTCGGCGGTCGTAAATAGCGCCAGTCCCTTTTGCAACATAATCCCGGCTCCTTTCAACGCCATTTGTTGGGCGCCCGTTGGCGCGATAGAGATAGCCAACTCAATATTAGGGGGATTCTTCCAGGACTGCGTGGAACAGGACGGCCTGGTCAATGCCGCCAAAATCGACGCAGCCTACCAAAATACGGTTACGCTCGACTCTAACTTGGGCAAATCAACCGCAACGCTGGCCGGGGACATCAACACCTCAACCACGATACTGGGCGCAGACATCTCAGCGCTTGACACCCACCTCACGAACGTTGACAACCATGTTGCTGCGGAGTTTGTCACCCTTAACGCCAACCTGCTGGCGGATTTCACCGCGTTGGCTAGTCAACTGACCCAAAGCACGACATTATTGGACGCCACTTTGAAGCAAGTGATGAAGTTGGAGTTGGAACCAAACGGATTGCGAGGAATCGTTCCTGCGATCCTAACTTGCACTGGCACCAATTGTCCTAACGTTCTGAACAAGTGCCCGGAGGCTGGCTGCTCTTGGAATAACGTCGGACCTCTCCCTTAGAGCGCGAGGCACCGAAACACAATGACACAGATGGCCTACGCTGTACGCAAGCGCCCCAACGCTAAGCGTGCAGCGTAGGCTTGTCTGGTCTCATCCAAGGGGGCACGTGTGAGGAGACTCCCAGCTCATGTTGAATAAGCACGCCTACTCTTTCGCGACCGTTCTTGTTGCCAGCTTGTGCGGCCTTTGCTCCGCACAAAGCGATGTCCAATCCAGTTGGACGGATTCCACAACCACCAAAGTGAAGCCCGAGATGAGGCAGAATTACGAGGGATATCTCAAGCAATTAATGGCAGCTTACGAAAAAGCCGGAACACCATGGTTTCTTACGTTCGAGAACTTTGCCGGCGACACAACGGAATACACGACCGTCGTGCCCGTCATGAAGTTCGGTGATCTCGACGGCCCTTCCGTCGTCGCAAAAGTTTTAGGCAAGGCAGGTTGGAGACATCTGTCCCGCAACATGGCTCAATGCTACTTGGCGCAGACTCGCCAGTATGCGATGCCGCGGACCGAGCTCGGAATCAATCAGAAGGACGTGCCGGCGGGGATCTACTGGGTGGAGACCAGTACTCTGGTAGCGCCCGGCAAAATGGGCGACTACCTGAACTGGCTGCAGAGCGAGTATCGTCCGGCGCTGGAGAAGGCCGGCGTGGCACACTTCCAGGTCTCGCAGCCGATCTTCGGCGCGGTAGCAGGTGAGATCGTGACTATGCGAATGCTCAAGAATCTGGCGGAAATCGACGGCGGCCCGGTCCTGAGCAGAGTGCTGAACGAGGAGGGCGCTCGCGCCGTCAATGCCAAATCCGTAGCGTTGGTAAGCTCTTCGAATACGCGGATCGTCCGAGTGCGAACTGATTTGAGCTATTCAGCGGGCAAGTGAGATATCAGGCTGTGGTGGAAATGATTTCGATGCGCTCCCAGGGGTCGGTAACACATACATTTCCGGTCCCTGGTTCATCCTGACAGCCTGGCGATGGGCTGTGCGGTGAAGCTCGACTACCCAGTGAGGCTGAGCTGAGACTCCCTGCAAGGGAGAGTAGGTCTGACCTTCGTTCCTGTTTAGCGTTGCTGCCGACATTACTGGCAAGCCCGGAGCGGGGTGCTTGGCTTCCCGCGCGTGCGGGAGTTATGTATGAGGCGCGGCGAAGGCACGAGGTCATTACGCTCGTACTCGGCGCGCAGCTCAGCGTTGCCTTGGGAGGTCTTACCGACAATCGCGGCGTACTTCTGGTACTCACGGGAGTAGGGTGCGACATCCGCCAGGATGCGCATCTTGGACAAGTCGGAGTCGTGCTCCGGATCGATGCCTGCTACCTCTGGATGGATTGCTTCATAGCCCTTGCCTGGCAGGCGGGCATAGCCTTCATCCACCTTGATGTAGGGGTGGCGCTTTTGGAAGTTGGTCAGGTAGTCGTCTCCTGGCATCCAGGTGGGCATTTCGTTGGGGCACCGGCGATTCTATACATATCGCAGATATATAGGATATCCTATTGCTACGCCGCCGCTCCGCCCGCTCGCCCAGATTGCACTCGACTATAAAGACCTGCAGCAGGTCTGGCATGTCCCGGGTACCAATACCATGGCTCATCCGAGGACGTCTGCGCACCGGCCGCAGGGGCGGTCATGAAAGCCCGTAAAAGGAATGGTCCGGCGAGAAGTGTTTGTTGAATACCGCACGAGAGAGGAAGACAATCTGTGACAAACATTGAGTACACTGTGGCGACCAGCAAATCGTTTGATGAAGCGGTAAGCGCCGTTGAACAGAACACCGCAGCGAAGGGTTTCCGGGTTCTTCACACTCACGATGTTGCTGCGACACTCGCGGAAAAGGGCTACCAGCGCGAGCCATTGAAGATAGTCGAGGTCTGCAATGCCAAGTACGCTTACGAAGTGCTGCAGAAGGACTTTACAACGGCTTTGATGCTTCCCTGTCCAATCGTAGTTTACGAGAAGGACGGGAAAACGTATATCAGCACGATGCTGCCCAGTGTCATCGGCGAGTTCTTCCCCGGCAAGGACATCGAACCAGTAGTAGGGCTGGTAGAAGAAGCAGTTGTAGCGATCGTCAATGAATCGGCCGCCTAAACCGGGGCGGCCGGCAACTGTCCTCACCATGGTGATGCAGAACGGAGCCGGTACCGGGATGATGTCGTCTTCTTTCGCGGAAGGTGCAACGATCAATATGAATGGAAGTACCACCTACCAGATCGACGAGGACGGAGTGGATATGACGGGCCTGCCGTTCGCGCCCATGTTCGATGCCGCTCACGTCTTCGTCGGCCAGAGCGTCATGCCAATCAGTTCCAGCGGTATGTCGGCCGCGGGAATGGGCGGAATGATGGGCGGCGGTTCGATGGCGGGCACCATCACAGCTTCGGAAGTTACCCTGGAACCACGGGGACTGAGTGGCACCATCGCGTCTGCGATCACCAGTGGTTCGAGCGCCAGCTTCACCCTGACTCTACCATCTGATTCCGCTTTCAAAACCATGACAGGCGCCACTAACGTGACGGTTATCCAGCAGACAAAGACAACGATCTCTGGCGCGTCGCCAATCGCGAACGGCTCAACGGTTCACGCATTTGGTTTGTTGTTCTTCGATGCTGGGCAATGGAAGATGGTGGCATCGAGAATAGGGTCAAAGTAGGCAGTCTTGACGGCGGGCGACAAGTTACCAACGCAATCATCGCTGCAAACGCGAGGAGCTTCGGTTCCGTTTCAGCGACTGGGGACCCAGGCACCTGGCAGGACAAGTCTTGGTTCTGACTCGCGGGAAACCGTTGTGTCATACGGGTTTCTGGGGGCAATGGCCCGCGACGGCAGCGAAAATCATTCCACGGTTTGCTACCTGGGAGCAGCGGACACGCCCCGACTACCAATGGCTAGCTTTCAGCGTCGAAGGATCGCGCATATTTCGATGCATTCCAAGCTGAGTTCGTATGCTAACCTTGAGTTCGTGTGCGACTTCGTCACAACACGTCGAAACGGCAGCCGACATCTGCTGGGACTGTCTGTGTGCGCTCTCCTCGTTTTCTTTGCTGTAGAAGCCAAACTATCTGTCTATGTCCCTCAACACAAGGACATGAACTTCTTAGCCTCCACTAAGGTTTGGCAGAACGATACTCCCCGAGCGATTTCGACCCCAACAGTGTTTCATGCGATTCTCGCTGCGACGATTGCGATCCTGCTTCCGGCAAATGAATTCACCTCTGAGGAGCGTGTATTCTTTGCTGAACCTCGCGTATCGAGATTTAATTGGTTCTTCCCGGACCTCTCCGTTCGACCCCCGCCCGCACGCTAGAAGGCGCAACTTCGCTCCCACACGCTCCTGTGCGGGTTCTGTGCCTATGAGCACGGCGTCATCCAGCCAAACGAGTGTCCAAAATGAATGCTTTCTCTGTATGCAAGACGCGAGTCTTTCAATGCCTGTCTCTCCTGCCCATGGCTGCGCTTATATGCGCAGGTTGTCGACATTCTGAGAACGACGCCTCCACCCAAGTCACGGTGCCTATTGCGCCAGTCGCGACAGTGTCCCGTGCTCCGCTGACGAACACGTTGAACGTCGCGGGAGAGTTTCTCCCTTTTCAACAAGTCGAACTCCATGCGAGGGTGGCCGGCTACATCCGTCATATCAGCGTCGATATCGGCGACAGGGTTAAGACGGGACAAGTGCTCGCGACACTGGATATTCCGGAGCTGACAGCACAGGTTCAGGGCGCGGACGCGGGGGTTCGTCAAACACAGGAGCAGATCACGCGGGCCAAGAGCGAAGTTCAACGCGCGCAAGCCAATTATGAAGCGCTCCACTCGGCAGCTCAGCGCTTACAACAGGCTTCGGACGCACGGCCAGGATTGATCGCAGGACAGGAATTGGAGGATGCCCAGGCAAAAGACCGAGTGGCTGCCGCACAAGTGGACTCGGCCAAGTCTGCGCTGTCCGCAACACAACAACAGCTTGACGTCTCCAAAGCTGACCGTCAGCATTACTCGGCCCTTGCGGACTACTCGCGCATCACAGCACCATTCCACGGAGTTGTCATATGGCGATATGCCGATACAGGATCGCTAATTCAGGCAGGCACTTCAAACGCTGGGTCGATGCCTGTCGTGAAGCTTGCGCAAGTCAACGTTCTTCGTCTGAGACTTCCAGTGCCGGAGTCGCTTGCTGCGTTCGTTCGAGTGGGTGACTCCGCGACGATTCACATTCAGGCGATCGGCAAAACATTTACGGGTAAGGTCACACGGAACACCGCTTCCCTTGACCCTTCCACCCGTACGATGCAGGTGGAGATTGATCTTCCGAATGCAGACGGAACACTGACTCCGGGGATGTACGCGAATGTCTCGCTGAATATTAAACGGTCAGGCGATGCGCTCGTCGTGCCGGTCCAGGCAGTGGATCAGAGCAGCACTCTACCCTTCGTCATGCTTGTGAACAACTCAAACCGGGTTGAGAAGCGAACTGTTCAGATCGGTGTTTCGACCGCAAATCACATTGAGATTTTGAGTGGGTTGAACGCCGGCGACAAGGTCATCTTCGCCAACCTCGCAGCCTTTCAGCAAGGCGAATCCGTGACGCCAAAGATTACCTCGACGGGCAACGTGCCGGGCGGCCAGTCGAGCGCCGGGGAGGACCAGTAGATGTCAGGCTTCTCGCTTCGTTACCCCTTCTTCATCATCATGCTCTGCCTGGTCGTCGCGGTGGTTGGCAGCGTGACTGTGGCTCGAATGCCGGTCGATCTGTTCCCCGAGATCAACATCCCGGTGGTCGTGGTGGCGACCTTCTATAACGGCATGCCGCCTGAGCAGATCGAGGCGCACATTACCAATCCCTTCGAGCGTTTCTTCACTCTGGGCAGCGGCATCGATCACATCGAGTCGCGTTCGCTGCCGGGGGTGAGCCTTATCCGGGTGTACTTCCAGCCGGGTACGAGTTCCGATGCCGCGGTGAGTACCATCTCTAACTTAGCGATGGCGCAGCTGCGCCGGCTTCCACCGGGTACTCTGCCGCCGGTAGTGCTGAAGTTCGACGCATCGAGCCTGCCCGTCTGCCTCATCACGCTCAAGGGCCAGGGGCTGAACGAGACGGAACTGCACGACCTGGGACAGTATGCAGTGCGGAACCAGATTGCAAACGTGCCGGGCGCCTCGATTCCGCCGCCCTTCGGAGGAAAGTACCGCCAAATCCAGGTCTATGTAGACCCGGTGAAGCTCGAAGCCCATCAACTAAGCGCCATGGACGTCGTGCGCTCGGTTAACGATGCCAACGCCATCCTGCCGTCAGGCGACGTGCGCATCGGGCCGAGAGACTACAGCATTTATACGAACTCGCAGTTTCCCACAGCCGATGAGATCAATCGAATGCCGCTGCGAACAGTAGGCAATGGACAATTGCTCGTATCGGACATCGGAGAGGCCAAGGATGCGGCGGCCATTCAGACGAATATTGTTCGGGTGGACGGACAGCATTCGGTCTATCTGCCGATCCTCAAGCAGGGTGGCGGAAGCAACACGATCTCGATCGTGAATGGCGTTCGCGACGGAATCAAACACCTGCTCGATGTGCCCGCTTCGCTCAAGACTTCCGTAGTGTTCGACCAGTCTCTCTTCGTGAAAACTGCTATCAAGAACCTTGGCAGTGAGGGCGCCATCGGCCTCGTCTTGACCGCGGTGATGATTCTCATCTTCCTGGGCAGCCTGCGGGCGACGGTGGGGGTGATGCTGTCGATTCCGCTCTCAGCTCTGGCTGCCTTTCTCGCTCTCAGCTTGATCGGCCAGACCATCAATTCGATGGTGCTGGGCGGGTTGGCGCTTGCTTTCTCAAGGCTCATCGACAACTCGGTGGTGGTACTCGAAAACATCTACCGCCATTTGGAAATGGGCGAGGCGCCGGCAGAAGCAGCGGAAAAGGGCGGACGGGAAGTGGCGCTGCCCGTGCTAGCTGCTGCCTTCACCACCGCGATCGTGTTCTTCCCTGTTGTCTTCCTCTACGGCGTCAGCCGCTTTCTCTTTACCGCGCTCGCGCTCGCTGTCGTGCTATCGCTCTTTGCGAGCTACGTTGTGGCACTCACCGTGGTGCCGCTATTTTGCGCAAGGTTCATCAAGAACGCGCATGGCGAGGCGGCGCATCACAAGGGAGGCTCTCCTTTTCAGCGCTGCGTGCGATGGTTCAATCGCAAGTACGACAAGGGCCTGATGCACTACGACATCGCTGTGCGGCGTACCCTGCTTCGCCCGCGCGCAACCGTCATTGGAGTCCTGGTTATCTTCGCGCTCAGCCTTGCATTGTTCCCGTTCATGGGACTTTCATTCTTTCCCCGCACCGATCCCGGCCAGTTCGTCATCAACGTGAAGGCGCCCAGCGGCACACGCATCGAGTTGACCGACGATTACGTCCGGCGAGTGGAGCAGGACATCCGCTCTGTCGTTCCCAACACCGACCTCGATATGATCGTCTCGAACATCGGCACCGCCCCGGGCTTTTCCGCGATCTATTCGAGTAACTCGGGGCAGCATACCGCATTCGTGCAGGTAAGCCTTAAGGAAGGCCACAAGAAGAGCAGCTTCGACGACATGGTAGCGGTACGTGCCAGGCTGCGCGATGACCTGCCTGAGCTATCGACCTATTTCCAGACCGGCGGGCTGGTCGATGCGGTCGTCAACCTCGGCCTGCCCGCGCCGATCGATGTGCAGGTCGGCGGCAACAACCTTGAAGACGCCGCGGCGGCCGCGCGCACCCTCGCAGGCAAAATCCGTCAACTCAAAGGAGTGGGCGACGTCCTGACCCCGCAGGATATGGATTACCCAGGACTGCGCGTCGATGTGAACCGTGAAATGGCAGGGCGCCTGGGCTTGAACTCACGCGAGGTCGTCGACAACGTCATCACCGCGCTGAGCTCCAATGGAATGATCGCCCCGAGCTACTGGGACGACCCCCGGAGCGGCAACAGCTATCTACTGACCGTGCAATATCCCGAGAGCCAGGTGAAGTCTCTCACCGACCTTGATCAAATTCCGTTGCGTTCGCGCGACGGCGGCGTGACCACACTCGGCGCGGTCACCTCGACGCGCCAGGTGAACACGCCAACTGAGGTGGACCATTACCAGTTGCGAAGAGTGATCGACGTCTACGTATCTCCCTCTGGAAGCGACCTGGGCGGCCTGGCGAAGGGGGTGCAGCAAGTGATCGATCATACGCAGCTACCCGCCAACCTGACCGTTAGCATGCGCGGATCGGTCGAGGGTATGAGGAAATCTTTCTCCAGCTTTGGCATAGGTCTGGTGCTCTCAGTGGTGCTCGTCTATCTCATCCTGATGGCCCAGTTTGCTTCCTTCGTGGACCCGCTGATCATCTTGCTTGCCATCCCGCCAGGCATCACCGGAGTGATCGTCTTCCTCCTGCTCACTCATACAACGCTGAATGTAATGTCCCTGATGGGTGTCGTGATGATGACGGGGATTGTTGTGTCCAACTCGATCTTGATTGTCGAATTCACGCGAAGTCTCAGGAGAGAGGGCATGCCGATAGAGGAAGCCGTGGCGATGGCCTGCCGCGTCAGGCTCCGTCCAGTGCTTATGACATCACTCGCGACCATACTCGGAATGATTCCGATGGCGCTCGCGCTTGAGGCCGGAAGTGAGCAGTATGCCCCGCTGGCAAGAGCGATTATCGGAGGTCTCACGGTATCCGTCCTCGTCACGGTCTTCGTTGTTCCAGCAGCCTACCTGTGGGTGCACCGAAAAGAAGAGCAGCGCCAGGCAGGAGAGGAAGCGTAAATGAAACTCATTCCACTTGCTTGTTTCGTTCTTCCGCTCTACGTTGCCCTCCCGCTGGGTGCCCAGGAAGGTTCGCACGGCGCGCCTCATCCTGCCGGTCCATCGCTCACTATGTCTCAAGCAGAGCACCTGGCGCTCAAGAATAATCCCAGGATCGCCGTGGCTCGTCTGCTCGCGCTTGCAGAGGGGGAAGTCACCCGGGAGGTTCGCTCGGCGGAGATGCCGACAGTCACTGGCAACCTGACCGCCGTCGAGCCGCATGAGGGCAGCCGCATAACCGCAGGCGCCCTCAACAACCCCATCGTCTATCAACGCGCTGCCGGCGGTGTGACGCTGAGTCAACTGATTACAGATTTCGGCCGGCTACACAATCTTGTCAGCAGCGCGGATCTACGTGCCAAGGCGGAAATGAGCGCACAAGCCGCAACTTTAGCAGACGTCACGGTCGCCGTGGATGAAGCATTCTATCGCGCGCTAGGCAGCCAGGCTGTGCTCAAAGTCGCGAATGACACCGTCTCAGCGCGACAGACAACCTCGGAACAAGTTAGCGCCCTCACCAACGCAAAACTGAAGTCGACACTCGACCTGAGCTTCGCCAATGTGAATCTCGCTCAGGCTGAATTGCTATTGCTGGATGCTCAGAATGCCAATTGGGGGGCGATGTTGTCTCTCAACACGCTGCTCGGCGAGGAACGCCCAACTTCGTACGTACTTGTAGATGAGACTCCGCCTATACCATCCCCAGCGCCTGAGAATCCAGAGCCACTCGTCACCTTAGCATTTCAATCTCGACCGGATCTTGTCTCGCTCAATCAACAGTTCGCCGCTGCTGAAAAATTCAGATCAGCGGAGCATGATCTGTGGAAGCCGACAATCTCCGCACTCGGTACCGTGGGGGGTACGCCTGTCCGGGCAGACCAGATCACATCGTCCTGGTTTGGTGCCGTAGGTGTGAATGTGAGCGTGCCGCTCTTTAATGGCTTCTTGTATCCGGCGAGGGCTAAGGAGGCAGATCTTCGGGCGAGTGCCGCGGAGCAACAAGTTCACGAACTCCGGCAAATCATCGCGCGAGACGTTCGCACTACCGTGCTTCAAGCCCAGTCAAACTTCCGGCGCATTGCGGTTACACAACAGTTGCTGGACCAGGCGAACTCGGCCTTCGATCTTGCGCAGATCCGCTACAAGATGGGCCTATCCTCGATCGTCGAACTCAACCAGGCACAGCTCGCTCAGACGCAGGCGCAGATCGAATATGCGCGCGCGCGTTACGCCTACCAGGGCTCTCTGGCAGCCATCCGCTATCAGACAGGGCAATGACTGGGGAGTTTCTCACAGCCAGACCTGGCAACGCAGGATACGGCTCGCTGATAGCGGTGAATTCAGGGATTGTGGGACAACGCTATCCGGTGGAATAGGTAATACAGGTATGACATCACTCTTGGCATACCATTATTCAGTACCCAAAATTTCAGCATAGGACTAGGGAATGGAGGCAGATACGACCTCACCGTGTCGGCTCTCTTTGTCCTTGGCGTGCTCCCGGCTGGAAAGCTGCTCAGCGTCGGAGTAATGGTCGTTTCTGATCACCGCGGGTACGGCGGACCTATGGCGGCACCGCTATCGCAGCAGTTACGCCCATCTGCCTCGTGCCGTTTTTTCGGACCTATGAAAGTACCATTTCGAAGCGGATCAGCATCCGCCGACATGGATGCCCAAGCTGCGTCGAGAACAAAGTAGGGAACGGAATCGTGGAGCGAAAGCGGCTGGCTTAATCGATTCTCAGTGAACCAGGATGAGATAAACAGACATGCCCGCACCAACAGCAGCAAGCAGGATCGCGAGAATCACGGCATCCCTAGAAACTCGCCCTGGCAGCCAAGTGTCGGAACTGAGCTCGTGAACAACTTGAACGTGCCTCACCACGGCACTGATGTTGACGATTACACCCAGCACGACAATCGCGATCCCTGACCCGGCGGAAATCCCTGTTGTATGAGTCGGCAGGCGGGATTGAGTGGCTTGAAGCTCCCGCAAGAACAAGCCAAACCGCGATACCGCGAAGCCCACCCCCATCAGGCCTAATCCGGTACGGATCCAGGCCAGTAGCGTTCTCTCCGCCGCAAAATAAATTCGAGGGTCTTTTTCCATAGATGTGAGATGACAATTTCCGCCTGAGGCGGTCAACGGATTCGCATGCTCTCCGAGCGGCGCGTGTTGCATCAAGCGAACGTCTTAACGACAGCGTTCAGCGTATTCGTGAGGATGCGCTTGAATGACAATGCACCAGCATCGCATACCATTCGCGATGCACCCCCAATTTACGTGGAACAATAGGAGAGCCTTCCCATGCTCATCGGCTATGGCTCGCGTCTCTACGTATGATCAGAATCTTGAAATGCAGACGGAATATCTCTTGACTTCTCCATGGTCGGCCGTCGAGATAATGGGCGCGGAGAA
>JANXZS010000033.1 GCA_025355385.1 Acidobacteriaceae bacterium
AATTCTCACCTACGGTACCGCTCTCACATCCATGACGCAGGGCCGCGGCAGCTTCCGCATGGAGATGAGCCACTACGACCTCGTCCCGCAAGCCATCGCCGAAAAAATCCTCGCCGCCGCGAAACAGCCCGTCGAAGACGAGGAGGAATAGGCGGTTGCCGTAGCCTGCTTGAGGTTGTCAAGAATCACCGAGGAGACGAAGTCCTTCAGTTATGGTGGGCCAGTCTCTTCTCACTTGTCGCTCGGACCCGACGCAAGAATTCTGTCATCGCGACTCGAAGACGCGGCCGGAATGGAGAGACCACCAACCCGGGCTAGCGGAGTCACATATAACCCCGTTTTCACGGAGTCTGGTGCGCTCCGACGAGAAGCTGACTTCGTAGACTGAATCATAGACCTTACAGCTAACAGACCGACCTTTACGACCGTAGCGGCGAGTACATCTATTCTCCCCGGAATTACACTGAATTCGGCACAAGACACGAGGGTAAGACCTAAAAGGAAAAAAGAGCAAGCGAACCAACCGGTGTTTGTTGTTCATGTTGCTGCCTCTAATGGTTTCCGCACAGATCTCTGAACCTCGCTATGATCTTCCCCCACAGGTGCCGCCTCCATCGTGTGGTTTGAGTCTCGCGGAGCTTGGTAGCGTTACCGGGCCCCTGGATATCAGCGCCTCGCATATCAACTCAAGGCTTTGCGGACGGCACAAGGGGCAGTCTCAACGCTTCAGGCCGGAAGGACAGGTTTACTGAAGGGACGCAGCCCCGCGCTCGGCATGTCAGCTCTTTTCACTGGTACCCAGCAAGCGCATGACGCTCTCCTTTGCTCAGCCTCAATCATTGCCAAGTACACGCCCGTAGATGAGACAGACAGCAACACGCGGACGCTTCTCATCGTTGCGTACAACCAAGAGGCTGCCGCAATAGCGGACATTGAGGCGCATAGTAAAGAGCAATTCCTCCGTTCGGAGGCCGACCAGACTCCAGCTACGCAGGTGAAGGACGCAGAGCGCATGACCGCGATAAGTTCACTTCAGAGCGAGGCAGTTTCCACCCTGGCCGAGGTTACGTCTCTATCGCTTCTGCTTTCTGTGGATGACAGCAAACCCAATGCGAAAGACACAAAGCAGACCGTAATTCCATGCGCACAGTATCCATCGCTACTGAAGGAGAGCACCGCACTCGCTCATCAGACGAAAAGTGCTTACACGGATTCAGCATCGTTCTTCGTAACATTCCTGGCAGGCCGCAAGTGTAGATGAGCCGGGTGCCCCATTCAAGACAGCCTCACCGTCATGAGTGGGGGTCCGCCACGAAATCCTCCGCGCCGAAAATGCCCGCCCCAAATTCGGGCGCAAAGGAAAGCTGAGTAGATCCCCAATTTATAAACCGTCGTGGTGGCGCGGTAAGCGTTTGGTATATCAATCAATCGATCCCGCTGAGCCAAAACGAGAGACCATGAAGGCCGTCATATTCATCGGCGTTGGCGTGATGGTTTTAGCACTCGCTTGATTTTTGTCCAGCTGGTCCCGTGGGTTAGCCACGGTATTCTATTGCCCTCGCATCCAAACGCCTGCAAAGTCAGGTTTTCGGCAACTACAAAAAATCGACTCAACACCAGTCAGGACAGTCACCAAAACGCTCTCCAACATAGCCCGCAACCGCCTTTTTCACCGTCAGTTCCTTGACACGTACGATACACTTATAAAGTAGAGAAACAGGAGTGCGGCCTTGTGCCTGGCCCTGTCCTCTCATCTGAAAACGCCTAGGTAAGGCATTGCAAAATTGATTTCAAACAAGTGGGAAGATATGGGAACAGACATCTGTATCAGGCCAAGGCTGATTCGTCATAACGTAAGTCGTTTATTTGCAAATATTTGACTATAACCACCATGGAATCATATATTTACAGGAGTCAAATTTCGTAACTTGCTCGATCGACGTCACTTAAGACCACCAACCACCCCGGGGGGTACATACATTTCGGCGGTAAAGCGGGAACGACCTATGGTTCGATACCGATACACTGGCTGAAACCGAATGCAGGAGCACCAATGCCAGATATTCTCACCAACGCGCAAGCGGCCGTCGCAGCAATTCGCATATGCACTTCGACGCAGCCTGGGATTGGCATCATTCTCGGCTCCGGCCTGGGTGCCTTCGCCTCGCAGGTTGCGGACGCCGTAGCGATCCCTTACGCGGACATTCCGAACTTTCCAGAGTCGACGGTAGCGGGTCACTCGGGCAAGCTGGTTCTGGGAACGA